>CAZIQX010000231.1:0-4793 GCA_964541325.1 uncultured Chitinophagales bacterium
GTTGTTCTCCTTTTTTAGGATACTAAACGGTCAACGTATTTTAGGGATTGACATAGGAAAAGGTATAAAGGTGTAAAGGTGTAAAGGTGTAAAGTGGGAGTATTCGGTATTCAAGTGGCAGAGAATTTTTGATGTATGAGCTATGATTTAGGGCAAAAAGCAAAAACCAATAAAAACTAAAATGAATCTTCAAAAATAAATGCCGTCTTTCATTTGTGTTTTTTGAGCTTTAGGGATTACTTTCAACCATTAGCAATCAACTTTGGGCTGTTTAAACCAAGGTATCGTACACTTTTATCGACTTCCAATTCGGTTTAAAACGTCTCACAAACTCTAGATGAATCGGGTGCGTTTGATACACATCTAAATCAGTTTTTGACTCAACTTCGAGGTGTAAACTCATTCCATACGAATTATCAACTACATCGCGATCAATTCCAAAAGGAGCTCCCGCTTTAATCCATTTTAGAACTTCAATTTTGGATAAATCTTCCATTATGGCTGTTTTTTGAGCCGTAATTTCAGTTTCAGAAACATCATCTTGCAAATAAAAAAATACAGAATGTAAAATGGGCATAATCGTTTACTTTTGGTTACAAACTACTCAATAATAGCGATTTTTGTCGTTCTATCGTCAGCATGACTTATCTTTCATTATGATTCAATCCCTCTTTTTTCGGTTCAACAATCATCGGCAACCTGTTTTATTTGGTCTTCTAGGTTTGATTTTTTTAGGGATTCCTTTGCTTAGAAATGTGCAATTAGAATCGGCGGCAGTAGTATCACTTCTTGCCTCACTTGCTCAAATCAGATCCAAAACCACCCGCAAACCGTGGTTAAATCGCTCCTTGATTTACCCTTATTTCACATTCTTCCCTCTGTTGATTTCAGACCTATTTTCAGGATGTTTTTCTGCCGATGGATTGGCTTTTGTTCTTTTTTTGCCCATTACAAGTGTTTTGTTATCGCAACAAATCGTGCGAATCAATTTTAGATTTAGTCGCTATCCTTTAATAACATCAGCTTTAGTTTTAGTTTGGCTCATACTTGGCTTACCCTTTCTTGAATTTCTTCAAAGCCCCGTGGTGTATGTGTATAATCCGATTTGGGGATATTGGCCGGGACCCATTTATGACGAACAAGTTCAATTTCCACCTCAATTTCTATTTTATCGTTTCTACATTGTTATTTGGGCGTTTTTACTCTATGAACTAAACCATAATCAAGCAGATTTTAAACGAATTGCGCTTATTTTTTCAACCTTGATGGTTTTATTTTTAAACTTTCGCAGTTTAGGCATTATACGCACATCATCAGAGCTGGGCGCTGCATTAAATCAAGTAAAAAGTCATGAAAACCTAACGATTCATTACCACCAACCGGGTTTAGATGCTCTCACGGCTGAGGCCTTTTTACAGGAAGCCGTTTTCCATTGGCAGGATCTTCAACAGGAACTGGAAATCAACGATAATCGGGTTGTTCAGATTTTCATCTACAATCATGCCTGGCACAAGAAAGAACTCACAGGCGCCAAATTCACCCAATACACTCCCGTTTGGCTTGCAGATCATCAAATTCATGTTGATGCCCAAAGTTTTCGAAGTGTAATTCGGCATGAGTTGGTGCACATATTAGCCAAAAACTGGTCGAATTCTATTATAAACGCTAACTGGAATATGGGTTTGGTGGAAGGATTGGCAACAGCCTTCGACACTGATGTTGCCACGGATTACACACTTCAGGAGTTTGTGGCTGCCGGTGGGGTTCCTTCACGGGAAGAAATGCAGACTTTATTTTCTTTTTGGGGATTTTATTCGAACTCGAGTACCAATGCGTATTACAAAACCGGAGCTTTTATTCAATTTTTGGCGCAATCAGGTCAACGTTCTTTAATTCGGGATTTATACCGTGACACGAAATCCACACCTTCATTCGATTCGTTGATAACCAATTGGCAACAGTTTTTAAAGGAAATCAAACCGGATAGTCTAGCTCAACAACAAGCCCAAATTGCTTTTGAACGTCCTTCTTTGTTCCAAAAAAAATGTCCTAGAAAGATTTCTTCCGGATATCAGCTTTACGATGCACTCCAACAAGCACGGGCTGAAAACGATTCCTCAAAAGCGCAAGCTATTTTGCAACAAGGACTTACAGAGCAAGACTCCGTTTGGAAAGATTGGTTTCGTTATCAGCAGGCTTTGCATTTGTTAGAATCAGGAATGACCGATTCTGTGTTTCGTTTATGGGAAAAACCCGTTTCTACGCGCTCAAAAATGGCTTTATTGGATGCGCATTTGTTAATGAAACATCAAGCGGAAGCTACGCGAATCCAAAAAAATCTAGACTCATTGATTTCACCCGATAACCTTTTTTGGACCTTACGAAGTGATTCACTGCGAACCCATTTTTTTGATTTAATCTATCTCAAGAATCCCTCAAAGGCTTTGAATGTTACTTTTTCCGGCTTTCATCCTTATTTGATTGAAACCATATCGACCACAACACAATCGGATTACAAAAAAATTTTGCATCATAAATTAATGCTGGAACCGCTCGATTTTCGTTGGCTTCGCTCCTATCTGAATTGGGCGTATCATCTCTGGAAAATCGGTGATTTAAAAGATGCACAACAATTTTTATTCAAACTGGAGCTTCTTTCTGAAAAACCCCAACACCGTTATTTAATTCAGCGGGAAATTCGTTTGGTAAATTTTTATATGGAAAATCAATAAAAACCTAACGTACAAACGATTACTATCCTACGTGTTTACAAAAAGTTTATCTGCTCAATAAACCCTTTCCAAAAAAGAATCTCATTGCCAATATTCCCCAAAGACCAATAAAAACTTCTTGAATCCACCATTTCGCAACTAACGAAAAGTTGAACGATTACTGATTGGTAATTTGCACGTTCAATAAGTTTTTTAAGTAGGATGGATGAAAAAACACCCATGCAATCAACACCAAAAACAGGTATCAAGCGTAATCTATTTAAAACTCAATCGCTTGAATCGGCAAATGCACCGTAAATGCAGAACCTTCTCCGGGTTCACTTTCCACAGATATCGAACCCTTAAACAGTTGAACAAAATAGCTACTTGTGAATAATCCTAATCCGGTTGCACTTTCGCCACTTGTACCATATTGATTAATCTTGTGAAACGGCTCAAAAATTGCCTCTTGTTTATGTTTAGGGATACCAATGCCATTGTCTTTAACGCATACATGTGCCATGCGCTTATCCTGAAATAAGCTCACTTCGATTTTTCCACCGGTAGTGGTGTACTTAATAGCGTTATTAATCAAATTAAATAAAACACGTTTTGCTTTCGGGATGTCAACTTCCACATACAACGGTTTTTCGGAGCGCTTAAACACGAGTTGATGTTTTTTTGCCATAGCAGGTCCGTGCATAACATCACACACTTCTTGCGCTAACCAGTTTAAGTCCACTTTTATTGAGTTCAACTCAATTCGCTGCAATTCCAGCAGAGCAATTTCATTCAGTTGGTCTACTAAATCAGCCACATTGGAGAGTCCAAACCGAATTCGTTTCAATAAATCGAGTTTATAATCCGTGGGCTGTTGATGTCGAACCCCTTGTTCGAGCATATCCAAGAAGCCCAGTACAGCTGAAAGTGGACTGCGAATATCGTGCGTTGTTAAACTTAAAATGTTGTTTTTGAACCCAATTACTTGCTCTAATTGCTTTTGTTTTCTCGAAATCGATTCATTTTGATACCGAAGGGTTGCCGTTTGATTGGCTAATTCCAATTCCTTTGCCATCAAACAAGCGTACACGTCCATCAACTGTTTTGCCGCTTCGGTTGGACTTACATTCAGAGCAATGTAACCAACTACAAAGTGATTGATTTCAATAGGTGCGCATAGGGCTTCTGAAGTTTCACACATGCTACCTGAAAAGAGCGTGTCTTCTTCTTCGGATTTTAAGTGTAATTCCAATGGAAACGGTGGTACAAACGCAAGAGGCACATCATCTTCAACACTTAAGAAAACAGCACCACCTTCTGCTGCGGTTTGAGCCATCAATTTTTTTAACGCATTTTCCAGAGCAATTAAGGGTTCGGCGTCACGAACTTGAACAGCATGTGCAGCTTTTAAGCGAGCAGTTTGTGAGCGAATGGATTCAGTAAGAACAGCTGAGTGTGACATCACTAATAGATTTCCCTTAAGCGTTGGCTGAACGTACAAAATTCAGCTTCCTAAGACAAGCAAAAACCGCTGAAATACCGTGTTTACCCATTCTTTTGGAGGAATTTAATCTTGAGTTGATATTCAACCGGGCTACTTTAACGCGTTGATTTCCCAAAAGCGGTTCGGATAATCGGTGATGATTCCATCAACACCCATTTCAACAAGCATTTTCATGTCTTTGGGTTCATTAACGGTCCATGGAATCACCGACATGTTCATGGAATGCGCGTGTGCCACAATAGAATCCGTTACATTGGTGAAATATGGATTCCAGGAATACGGTTTGAATCCCAACTTTTCAATCACGCTCTCAATTGGTTCTCCGCCACCAATCAATACATCCAAACGAATGGTTGAATCCTGTGCGTGAACTTGTTTCAAAATCTCAAAATCAAAGGATTGCACATTACAACGGTCTTTTATTTCCAATTCGTTGATGGCTTCAATAACGAGTTGAGCATATGCTGCCGGGTTTGGCACCATTTGGTCGTACCATTTTGCAGAACTTTTTACTTCAATATTGTAACGAATCGGGTTTTTCCCCTTTTCTTTCACGTAAGCATCAATATCACGAACCA
>CAZIQX010000232.1:0-4684 GCA_964541325.1 uncultured Chitinophagales bacterium
TCTGCCAAAAAACGAAATCAAGATTGTTGAATATCTGAGAAAACAGGGTATAGAAACATTGATAATTGATTGGCAAGCGGTTGATGCAAAGCAACTTACGACATCAGATATCGTGCTGATACGCTCAACTTGGGATTATGACTTTTATCCGCAACCATTCAAAAACTTTTTGATTGCATTAAAACAATCCGGTTGTGTTGTGCTAAATCCGGTTGATGTGATGCTTTGGAATATGGATAAGCGTTACATGTTTGAATTTCAAAACAAAGCACTGCCTGTAGTTCCAACGTTTGATTTCACCCAAAAACAAGAAGCACTCAATAAGCATCTGCAGACGGAATTTTTTATTGCAAAACCGTTCTTTTCAGCCGGTGCACGAGGGCTAAAGCGATTTACACGACACGAGTTTGAACAAACCGAATTGGAAGACGGTTTTTTATATCAGCCATTTATTCCATCGATTCCGGAAGTGGGCGAGTGGTCGCTATTATTTGTGGATGGCCAGTATTCACATGCTGTACTCAAAAAAGCAAAATCAGGTGACTTTCGCGTACAGTCGGATTATGGTGGAACCTACACCATCGTAGATGTTCATGATGATTGGATTGAGTTAGGCAAGCAATTTTTAAGCGAAACACATGAACCCGTTTTTTTCGCCCGGGTGGATTTGGTACTTTGGGAAAATAAACCGGTACTCATTGAACTTGAAGTAATTGAACCTGAATTATTTTTGATGACCGATGAGATCGTGGAAAAATGGGCAAATCGTTTGATCAAGCGAGTTCAAAAATTACGTTAGGTAAAACTGTCGCCTAAAAATAAGAGATTCACCAAAAATAGGAGTTACCATTAAGCTTGGAATGGTTATCGTATCCTCACCGGGACTCGAACCCAGATCTAGTGCTTAGGAGGCGCTCGTTCTATCCTGTTGAACTATGAGGACTTCTATTTCACCACAAAAGTACAGTTTTTGTGGGTTTCGGGGTAAAAACTTTTACCCAAACAAGAGTAAGTTGAATTATTCGAAAAAAGATACAAGTATTTGATATTTAGTGATTTAATCAAATAAAACGGTTTGACTTAAATTGCTGAGTGAGCTAGTGATAAGCTAAAGAGGTATTCGTAATTCAGAGTTTTGTTGGATAGAAATCGAGGTTTGTGGCTTAGATAGATGAACTGAACCATAAAGCAAAGAAGGCAAAAAACAGTTTTATAGTTTATTGGGAATCAATGTAACTGAAATCAGGTTCTTTCGTTACGCGAACCCTTTATGTTTTCGACCAAATCCATTTTCATGTATATCCAACACATTTCTCTACTTATTCTCGGCTTATGTATGGGTTTAGGTAATCCCAAGCAGGCATTTGCACAACGATTTGAATTAACAGGAACGGTGATTGATGCATCCACAAAAGAGACCCTACCCGCAGCCAATATTTCCATCGAAGGTACCTATTCAGGAACTATAACCAATTCTGATGGCCAATTTGTACTTCCTGTAAAACAATTCCCGATTACGTTGGTCATTCGCTACATTGGTTATGAAACGCAACGAATCACCGTAAACGAAAACCCAAGAGAGCCACTTGAAATTCGCCTGAAAGCCACCGCTTATGAATTAGAAAATGTAGAAGTAACCGGCGAAGACCCGGCTGTTTACATTATGCGTCAGGTGATTGAAAAGAAAAAACAATGGCGAAAACTACTCAAAACGTACAAAGCAGAAGCTTACACACGTCAACGTTTGGAAAATGACACCGGAATTGTAAGTATCAATGAAAGTATTTCAATTGCGTATTGGCATTTTGAAAATGGCGCTAAAGAGGTGATTAAGTCGAAAAGACAAACCAATAATATGAGCGCTGCCAATAACTTTGCCGGAGCCAGTTATGTGCCTAATTTTTATGATGATGACATCACCATTTCAGGGTTTAAAATGATGGGCGTAACGCATCCCAAAGCCATTGAAACCTACGCCTTTAAACTGGAAGGTTATCGAATGTTGGATGAAAAAGTAGTTTTTGATATTTCAGTGAAACCCAAAAGTAAACTGGAGTCAGCCTTTAAAGGGAAAATTGCCATTTTAGACGAAGATTATGCATTGCTCGAAGTGGACTTGGTTCCTAGTGAATCCATGCTTTTTCCTCCACCTATCAAAGAGTTTAATCTCTATTATAAACAGCAGTTTAACAATTTTGGCGGCGATTTTTGGCTACCTGTTGATGTTCGTATTCAAGGAACCATCAGCATTGCCATGATGGGGCTACAAATTCCAAAAATTAACTTTCAACAGATTTCTAAACTTTCCGAGTACGAAATAAATATTCCTTTACCGGATTCGTTATATGGTTATCGCAGACTTTTAATTGAGGATTCCTTGAGTGTAGCACAAAGTTCCGATTCCCTTTTTGCTCATCGTGCGGATGTAATTCCACTTTCAGAGAAAGAAAACTTGGCTTATGCGAAAATTGATAGTACCATGACCCTAGAAAAAGCCTTCAAACCCACCGGATTTTTGGCAAAAATGCTCGAAGATGATGAGGATAATCCTGAATCAAGTAACAGTGGTTTTGGGGGTAAACTGTTTAATTATGTTACACCGGAAATATGGTATAATCGTGCAGAAGGGGCACATGTAGGTGGTGATGTGCACTACTCAGCAAATGGTTTTAAAGCAGGTATTCGCGGCGGTTACAAAACAGAAGTTCAAGGTTGGGGTTACGGAAGTTATCTTTCTTACTTGGGCAGACAGAATGGACGAGTGGAAGCAAAACTGTTTTTTAATGATGATGCTCAAACACGGTTTTCATCACCCCAATACAATCGCTTGTTTTCTTCAGCAACGTTTTTGTTTTCAGGAAGAGATTATTTTGATTACTACTGGAGTAAACAATTCGGTGCCGAAGCGTCTTATGAATTTCGAGTAGTACAGGCACGCCGCCGTCGAGACCGTGTGGATATGAAAGTGGGATTGGGTTTTTTAAGTGATGCATCACGATCCATATCTAAAAAAACCGACTATGATGTATTTGGAAATACACGTTTGGAGCGTCCAAATCCCAACATTCCATCCCTCACTATTAATTCCCTAAAAGCTTTTGTGCAATTAGGCGACGATTTTGTTCCATTCTCACCAATTGGGCAAAGTCGTGCAAAACTCTCCATAGAACATGCTTCAAGTGGTATCTTTGCTTCTGATGTGGATTTTACCACCTATCAACTTGAAATAGATTATCGTTTAAACACCTTTTTTCGCCGTCGTTTTTTACCACAGGCGTTAGATATACGTTTTGTGGCAGGAACATCATCGGGTAATTTGCCATTGCAACGTCTTTTTACACTTGATGGGAGTCTAGGCGGATTCAGCCCGTTTGGTACGTTTAGAAGTTTACAAACTAGTTATTACGAAGGAAATCACTATCTGGCGTTTCATTGGGAGCACAATTTTCGAACCGTTCCTTTTGAGCTTTTAGGATGGAGTTCACTTGCTGAAAAAGGTACTTCATTGATTGTATTTGGTTCACATGGGAAAACTTGGATGAATGCCGATGTGAAAAGTCAATTAGGAACGCATGCTCGAATACTAAATGGTACGCATCATGAGTTAGGGGCATCTATAAGCGGTATATTTGATTTTTTTCGGATTGATTTTATCCAACGAATTGACCGCCCCAATTTTTATATTGGACTCAGTGTAGCTCGAATTTTATAATCTCTCATGAAGTACCCAAACATTATTGCTCTTTCTCTGTTTTTAAGTTTTCTCGGTTTTACTGTTCTTGCACAAGATGCCCAAATTGGTACCTGGCAAGCGTATCCTTCATTAAACACGGTTCGCGCCATTACCTTAAATTCACAAGCAGGTGAATATTGGGTAGCAACCACAGGTGGAGTTTTTCGAGCCCTTGAAGATGATACCACTCAATTCGATGTGCTAACAACAATTGATGGTTTATATGCACCTGAACCTTCTGTTATTGTTTGGCATGAATCAACCCAAAAAATCTGGCTTGGCTTTGTGGATGGAACTCTGCAATCCTATGAACCGGAAAACCGGGAATTTCAAACCTATACAGATTTTTCGCGCAATAATCGTTTTCCCTCAAAAAGAATCAATCACTTGTATGCGTTGGGTGACGATTTACTTATTGCTACTGATTTTGGTTTGGTTCGTTGGGATGCCGGTCGAAATCTGGTTCTTGAAAGTTTTACCAACTTTGGTACAATTGGAAGTTCATTTAGGATAAATGCGGTAACAATAAAATCGGATTCACTCTATGCTGCAACTGCAAATGGATTACTTTGGGCAAATATCAACGATGATTTATTGCTCACGAATTCATGGAAGGCAATCAGTACTGACGAGGCTTCTTTGAATGGACCCTTGTTAAGCATTGGAACATCTGTAACCGATACCCTATTTGTAAGTACTGCAACGGCCAATTATATTTTTTTAAACGGGAATATCATACAAACCAATCGTTTTCCTCAGGTTATAGTACGATATAAACAAATGGGAGACAGGCTTCTAGCAGTATCCAATAGCTATGTTTTTGCTACTGATGAGCAAGGTGGATTAGTTCAGATATATCGAAATAGCCAATCTGGAAGACTATTTACCGATGCTGTTTGGGTTGATAACCAAATAACGCTTGGAACTTCCAATCAGGGATTATTGAGTGTA
>CAZIQX010000233.1:0-4266 GCA_964541325.1 uncultured Chitinophagales bacterium
CTAAAGCCTCTTATTCGAAAGAATTTGAGGCTTTTTTTGTGCTCAAAAAACGGACAGAGTTCCGTTAACCTGCTTTTCTTTTGTACATTGATTACATTATAGATCTTGATTATGGCCAAAGAATTGCAACTTCACGAATTAGACAATGCGTTTGAGAAAATCCGGGCGGGTTCGCGCATTTTTGTGAGTACAGGTTGTGCAGAGCCCCAATATTTGATGCGACAATTTGCCGAATTCATCGGCAATCACCCTAAATCACATTGGGGAAATGAGCTTTTACAAGTTTGGACTCTCGGTCTTTTCAATTTTGAGGAAGAACGCTTTAAAGACCTGCTTCGATTTAACACATTTTTTATTTCTCCTGTTTTTAGAAATGCCGTAAATCGTGGATTAGCGGATTATTCGCCCATATTTATTTCACAAGTTCCGCACTTATTTCGCTCAAAACGCATTCATTTGCATGTAGCACTCATCCAAACTTCCCTGCCCGATTCACACGGGAATGTGTCGCTCGGAGTTAGTATTGATATCGTAAAAGCTGCGGTTGATTCAGCTGATATTGTAATTGCACAAATGAATCGGAATATGCCTAAAGTATTCGGCGACAGCTTTTTATCACTCGATGAAATTGATTTTGCCTTTCGTTATGATGAGCCCATTTTAACGATTCCGATTCTTAAAACGCCAAAATCTGCGGGGAAAATTGGCGAATACTTGGCCCAAGTGGTTAAAGATGGTGACACGATTCAAGCCGGGTATGGACGCTTACCCAATTATGTGTTATTGGGCTTAGAGGGGAAAAAAAATCTGGGTTTACATTCTGAGTTGCTCTCTCCACCGATGGTTGAATTAATGAAGCGTGGAGTCATCAACAATTCAAAAAAAAGCATTAATAAAGGTAAGTCGATTGTTTCGTTTTGTATTGGCGATGAAGAAACCTATCAATTCATTCACAAAAACCCGAATATTGAGTTTCGTGAGATTGATTATGTAAATCAGCCTTTGGTAATAGCCCGAAATAATCAAATGACGGCTATCAACACTGCCTTGGAAATTGATTTAACGGGTCAAGCCACTACAGAAACCCTCGATGGATTTCAATTTAGTGGCATTGGGGGCATTACCGATTTTATGCGCGGTGCAACACTAAGCACGGATGGCAAAAATATATTGGTGCTGGAATCAACGGCAAAAGACGAATCCATTTCCAGAATTGTTCCGTTTTTACGCGAAGGTACCGGAGTAACCTTAGGCAGAGGCGATATTCATTATGTGATTACAGAATATGGAATCGCATTTTTGCATGGTAAAAATTTTAAAGAACGTGCTTTAGAATTGATTGCTATTGCCCATCCTAAATTTAGAGATACGCTTTTTCAAGAAGCTAAATCTAGGGGAATTATCCCTGCAAGTGTTGATTTACGTTCTGGAATCAGCGGAATCTATCCGGAAAAATTGATTACCAAGCGAACCTTGGCCAACGGTGTGGAAATGACGATTCGCCCCGTTAAGATTACGGATGAACGTTTGATAAAATCCTTTTTTGCCAAATTATCTGATAAATCCATGAAGATGCGATTTACCGGAATGCGCATCGGCATGAAAGCTCGCGACATTCAACACTTCGTAGATGTGGATTACCGAAAACACCTGGCTTTGATGGCTATAGTTGAAAAAGATGGCCGGGAAGAGGTAATCGGACTTACCCAATACGTTCTCGACGAATCCACCAATTTAGCTGAATTTGCCATAACTACATCCGATGCATGGCAACGATTAGGCGTTGGTTTCACACTTGTTAGTTATTTAAAATACATTGCTATGGAACGGGGAATCCGAGGGTTTACCGCTTCCGTCTTGGTTGAAAATAAAGCGGTTATGGCGCTGAATGAAAAACTAGGAACAACCATGCAGAAAAAAGCAAGTAATGGCGTTTACGAAATCGTAATGTTATTTCAAAAAGAAGAAATACAGCAATCCAAATAATGATTTCATCGAATCAACGCTACCAAATTCGTGAACATCGAAACCAATCCGTTCAAGAATTGGCTCTGAAATGGGCAAAAATGGATTCTGAGGAGCGTAATTTTTTACTTCAACAAATCCATGGCTACCAAAAAGCGAAAGAAAAACTACCGCTTTGGGCTGAACATGAATTACTATTTCCACCTTCTATCAACTTAGAACAGTGTTCTTCGGAGCAAGCTGCAAAACTTAAATTGGATTTATTGGAAGGAAATACACTTGCTGATTTAACCGGTGGTTTTGGAGTTGATTCAACCATTGCTGCATTACATGGCAAACACGTTTGGCATATTGAACCGAACCGTGAACTTCAAAAAATCACCCAAGAAAATGCCAAAATTCTTGAACTAGAAGACCACATGCAGTTTTTCAGTGGCACTGCAGAGGCATTCTTGGAACAGAATAATCTTTTTTTTGATGCCATTTTGATAGACCCGTCGCGGCGTGATGAACATCAACGAAAAATGGTGGGGTTGGCTGATTGTATTCCAATTATTCCAGATCTCTTACCCCAATTAGCTCAACAAACAAGCTGCTTGGTGTTAAAACTATCTCCCATGTTGGATATCCATAAGGCTGTCGAAGAATTAAGCCAACATGATTGGCACATCAAACAAATTCGGGTCATTTCCATTAAAAATGAGTGTAAAGAACTGGTTTTTAAACTAGTACAAACCCAATTAGAACAGATTACTTTAGAACTCTGGAATGTAACAACTGACATAAACATTCAAACATTTTCGACGGTTTGGCCGATTGAACCTAGCGAATTTCAGTTCAGCGAAAATGATAGCTATGTGTACGACCCTCATACCTCCATTCACAAAGCCCAAGCCTATGCACCGTTAGCAAAATATTTTGGGTTACTAAAAGCAGCGCCTCAGACGAATGTGTTTTGCAGTAACGCATATCACGCTGATTTTCCGGGGAAAATTTATCAGCTTTTAGAAGTTCAACCCTACAAAAAAGGGAGTTTTAGCGGTAAGGCAAACATTATTCCACGTAATTTTCCAGATTCCGAACCCACTATTCGTAAAAAAACAGGAATTCCTACCGGCGATACCTATACCGTATTTGCAATAAGAAATATGACAAATAAACCGATTTTATGGGTGTGTAAACCGCTTTAGTTCACCTATATTCGCAGAACATCAACCAAACATATATGAATAGACATATAGCTATAGTCGGAGCAGGAAATTTAGGCTGTTCCATTGCAGAAGGATTATTGACCTCTGGATTTATTTCAGGCAGTAATTTGGCATTATCACGAAGAAATACGGCTAAACTCGTTCATTTTAAAGAAAAAGGGTGCTTCATAAGCGCATCAAACAAAGAAGTAGTAGAACGCAGCGGAATTGTGATTTTAGCCGTTGAGCCTCATCATGCTAATCATGTTTTAGAAGAATTAAAACCCGTTTTAAACCCAGAAAAGCATATTTTCATTTCTGTGATTACCGGTTTGCCCATCAAAACTATAAAAGCGCATACTCATGAATCACTCGATGTGGTTCGCGCTATGCCCAATACGGCTATTTCCATTCGCGAATCCATGACCTGCTTATGTGGCGATGAATCTGCAGATGCACTCAAAACTGCTGAAGAGATTTTCAGTTGCGTAGGTGAAACGGTGGTCATTCGTGAAGACCAAATGGGGCCGGCCACTGCCTTAGCCGCTTGCGGAATTGCCTTTTTCTTACGTGCAATTCGGGCTGCATCTCAAGGTGGAATACAAATTGGGTTTCATGCTGATATTGCTTTAAAAATAGCCGCACAAACCGCACGTGGTGCTGCCACTTTATTGAATCAAACGGGAAATCATCCTGAACGAGAAATTGACCGAGTTACTACACCGATGGGATGTACAATTTCCGGTTTAAATCAAATGGAGCATGACGGGTTCAGTTCAGCTATGATTAAAGGAATCGTAACCTCTGCCGAAAAAGCTGAGTTGTTGTATAAGGATTAATGTTCATATTTTAAGCATTAACAGCAAAACGGATTTTGTATAAATGTAATAATGAAGATTTAATTGTCTCAAAATGTTCATCAATCCCGAATACTTCCAGTAAAGCTCTTTCAAATCTTGATCTGTCTGCTTGCTCAATTTCTTGTTCTAAAGGTAATCTATTTCTAATGGCAATTGGTTGAAAAGCATCAATAATAATTTCTTTTTGCTCGACAGATAGTAGCTGGAAATTTAAAAGTTTAAAATCTCGCTCAAACTTTGTCGCTCTCAAA
>CAZIQX010000233.1:4276-4636 GCA_964541325.1 uncultured Chitinophagales bacterium
TGAAAAATATACTTAAAATGCTATTTAATAAGGCAAGTAATAAAATTCTGTTTTCATTTTGAAATTCTTCTTTTAGCGTAAGACCAATCATTCTTTGGTCAATAAATACTCGGGATTTGCATTCAGCAAAAAATAAAGACCTGTCGAAGTTCACATTTGCTACAAAGTCTGCCATATTATCTGTTTTCATCTCATACCAAAACATATTTGCTCTACGCAAAGTTTGAGTAAGCGGAACGCCTTTTTCGTTGTTTTGATTTTCAAAACTTCTAATCCATTGCAAAGCACCTGTATGATTGAGTTGCTCTAATTCTTCAATACTTCTTGAACAACAAAATGCTTCTCCATCTGCTGAACAAT
>CAZIQX010000234.1:0-4630 GCA_964541325.1 uncultured Chitinophagales bacterium
CAATTAATAGTATTGCTTCTGCGTAAAAGAGAGGTTTATCAGCTTGGTCTTTGTATTTATAGATGCAAAAGAAGCTAAGCGCATAAAACAACGAAGAAAACCATTGGGACCATACAATAAACCAAACCAGATTTTCTTGAAAGGAGCGAATCGAAAATACATCAACAATTACAGCAGATGAATAAAGAAACGTGATTCCCGTGAATGCAGCTAGCGTGAATAGAAGTAACAATCGTTTTGTACGATTCATGAATTCCATGATTTATTTTGGCTAATGTATTCATAAACAAACCTAATACCTATTTAAAGCAGAATAAACTAAAATTTATAAAGAATCTAAAACGGATTCGTAAGCAATCCTGCTCGGCCTAGAGCAAAATGTTTCGTTATGGAATGGCTATACATGGATAGAAATCCCACTAATTGGCTTAATTAAAGGAAAGTTGATATACCTCGAATTGCTGCTTAACGATAGCAGTTTGTGTTAATCGAATATCAACACAATCATGAACTGCATCAGATATGTACTAAAACAGCCACTTTACCACATTAATGATGGATTTAATAAATGATCGCAGATTGCTCACGAACCGTTTTGCTTTCCAGATATTCATCGTAGGTCATCAGTTTATCCACAAAACCTTTAGGACCTATTTCATAAATACGATTGGCCACGGTTTGTGTAAAGGTATGGTCGTGTGAGGTAAACAGTACCGTTCCGGGAAAGTTGATAAGCGCATTGTTTAACGATTCGATGGATTCCAAATCAAGGTGATTGGTGGGTTCGTCTAAAATCAACAGGTTTGCGCCAAGTAACATCATTCGGGAAATCATGCAACGCATTTTTTCTCCACCTGATAAGACCGAACATTTTTTAAGTACCTCATCACCGGAAAACAGCATTTTACCCAAAAATCCGCGCAAGAAAACTTCGTCTTTTTTACCGGCTTCATCCGCATATTCGCGGAGCCAATCAATCAGATTTTCGCTGGATTCAAAATAGGCTTCATTATTGGCTGGCAAGTATGCAGGCGTAATGGTCTGACCAAAATGAAACGAACCGCCACTGGGTTTAAGTTCATTCATCAGTATGTGATAAAACGCACTAACTGCAGTAGAATCTTTTGAGATGACCGCAATTTTATCACCACGGGAAACATTCAAATCTACGTTAGAAAATAAGGTTTCTCCGTTTTTCTCATAGGCTAACTGTTCCACATGAAGAATTTGGTCGCCGGCTTCTCGATTTTGTTTGAAAATAATGGCCGGATATTTTCGGGTAGATGGTTGAATTTCTTCTACATTAATTTTTTCGAGGAGCTTTTTACGGCTAGTTGCTTGCTTCGATTTGGATGCATTTGCACTGAATCGAGCCACAAATTCTTGTAATTCTTTCTTGCGTTCTTCGGCTTTTTTATTCGCTGAAGCTCGTTGTTGCAGCGCGAGTTGTGAAGATTGATACCAAAATGAGTAGTTCCCGGTAAACAGACGAATCGTGCCAAAATCAATGTCGGCTACGTGGGTACAAACGGTGTCCAAGAAGTGACGATCGTGAGAAACTACAATTACCGTGTTTTTGAAATCAAGCAGAAAATCTTCGAGCCAGGAAATGGTTTGAACGTCGAGGTCGTTGGTTGGTTCATCAAGAATTAAGATATCCGGATTACCGAAAATGGCCTGTGCCAATAAGATGCGAACTTTTTGATTACCGTTTAAATCCTTAAGCAAGGCATAGTGATCTTCTTCGTGAATTCCCATTCCGCTCAATAATGCTGCGGCATCTGATTCGGCGTTCCATCCATCCATTTCAGCAAATTCACCTTCGAGTTCGGAGGCACGGATTCCATCAGCATCAGAAAAATCGGGTTTGGCGTAGAGGGCGTCTTTTTCCTGCATGATGTCCCACAGTTTTTTGTGACCCATCATAACGGCATGAATCGCAGAAACTTCGTCGAATTCATAGTGATTCTGACGTAACACAGCCATACGTTTTCCGGGTTCAATGGAAACAGAACCTGTGTTTGGGTCAATATCACCACTTAAAATTTTTAGGAAGGTTGATTTTCCGGCACCGTTCGCGCCAATAACTCCGTAGCAGTTTCCGGGAGTAAATTTGATGGATACATTATCGAAAAGAACGCGCTTGCCGTATCGCAGCGAAAGATTGTGGGTAGAAATCATGGACAGGAATAAACTTAAATTTGTAGCGCAAAGGTACGGGAAAACGGGGAGAGCAGGATGGAAAAAAAGGAGTTACAGGCAAGAATTAGGAACTAAACCGTTGTTTTTCGGGGAGTACATCAAGCGAGGTTATATGATGAAGAGAGCGATGAATACTTAGCGACTGCATATGCTTATCGGAGTTTTTATACCTGAAAATGATCTTGCTCAAAAAGTATGGTTGAACCATCTGTTCCCTTAAATATTCCCGAGGCATCAAAACGAAAATTGCACTCCTAATGAGGCGTATTGGATCGTTTCTTGAAAACCTTGCCAATGTCCAACACCCGAAATCAACTCAATACCTTCATTCAAACGCACATTTGAGCGCCAAAAAAGCACGGCATCAATTACGAGTAAAAAACCACCTTGTATAGCCACAGCCGTTCCGAATTCTTTGGTTCGGGTCGATTTTCCCCAATAATTCATAAGCAGTCCGGTGCTTACATAAGTCACATCAAGACCGGTATTTATCGCCAAAATCTGATTAAACGTTTTTTCAGCTCCTAAATAGGTTTGTAAATCGGTCAATTCAGGTTTGACGGATAACAAAGCCATTCCCGCAATTCCCGCATTAATCACAGCCCAACTCGCATGCATAATCGCTTGATCTTTGCGTCCGTTTGCTGCCAATAACCCACTTCCAGCTAAGCTTAAACCGCTCCAGCCCAATAAGATGTACATGGCCTGACGTTCTTCGGTTCTAAAGTCCTGAGAAAGATTATGTGATTGGGAAAGCCCGATTTCAACCAGAAAAAAAGTAAAAAGACTTGCAAAAAGAATTGTTTTCATAGTTCTCTTAACTTGATTTCGCGAATAATCGTTTTCAAAAGTGATTAATCCAAATAAATCATCTAAGTTCTGCGGTGAAAACTTCAAATTTGGCGTTTAACCATGAAATTATTTTTTTTGAAACTGATTTTCGTATCTCTATTAATGGGCGCAGCTTGTTCGAATACTCATACTCAAATACCCAATGATTCGCTTCAACTTATTTTGGCCATTGCAGATTCCGTTGATGGAACAACAGGTGTACTCACCACTTTTGAGCGTGAAACGAGTTCATCATCCTGGAAACAAGTAATGCATGAAACGCCTGTTGTTTTTGGCAGAAACGGGTTGGCTTGGGGAAAAGGGATTCATCACGAAAAAGTAATGCAAGGAATGAGTCTCAAGAAAGAAGGAGATGGAAGAAGTCCGGCAGGACTATTTGAGTTGGGTGAAGTTTTTGGGTATGCGCCAAACGATTCCATCAACATGCCTTTTTTGTTATTGGAGGAACTTACTGAATGTGTAGATGACCGCAACTCACGCTATTACAATCAGCTTTTAAAAGTTACTGATTTACCGGAAGGTGAACTGAAAGACTGGAAAAGCTCTGAAAGAATGCGAGAGATGGGCGTGTTTTATGAGCAGGGAGTGATCATCAAGCACAATGAAAGTCCCATTGAAAAGGGCGTCGGCTCGTGCATTTTTTTACATAATTGGTCGGGACCTGAAAGTTCTACGGCGGGCTGCACAGCGATGGAAGCCGCATCATTAACGGCTCTTATTCAATGGTTGAGTGTTCAAAGAAAACCCCTTTTCGTTTTGCTTACCCAAGAAGATTACGAGAAATTAAGACCAATTTGGAAGCTGCCTTAAATCTTTTATCCCTAAAAAAAGAACTCACAGCGCTTTAGACTCTGTGAGTTCTATATGTGAGTGTGAAAACAAACAGAAGTAGTGCAACCCTTGCATATACGATTCACAGTCGCTGAATGGGGAACGAGTTTGAGTCGGAGGAATAGAACTCACAGCGCTTTTGGCACTGTGAGTTCTGTATGTGAGTGAGAAACCAAACAGAAGTAGTGCAACCCTTGCATATACGATTCACAGTCAAGGCAATGACTGTAAGTCGTAGCTACGTTTTCGCTCGTTTACATTGATGGGTTTTGGGAGATTCCGGCATGTGTTCTGCCACCGAAGGCGACGTGAAGCAACGTCAAAGATGCCAGGTAATGCTATGAAGTGAAGTGAAATGACGGGACGAACGTGCGACAAAAGCCATAAATGGTACTATCTAAACTCAATCTAAATTTAAGTAGCGAAATATAGAAAACACAATTCTATGTCTTAAAATGCCGCTTTTGCGATTCTGATTACTAAAATTTATAAATAAGAGTCTTTATTCTTATTTGTAACTCAGCTCAATTTTGTTACTTTTGTCACAAAGAAATTAAGGAGGATCGTGGTGATCAAAAAAATTCTGTTGGCTCTTATTCCACCACCGGCATGGCGCCTTCCCGTTTCTGCATTGCTTACCGCTTTTGTGGGAATTGGTTTGTACACAGCTATTATTTCAAACGCAGTTTCCTACATGACCGACGACCCCAAAGCGTGTATTAACTGTCATGTTATGACTCCTCAA
>CAZIQX010000235.1:0-3150 GCA_964541325.1 uncultured Chitinophagales bacterium
TACTCTTTCTATTTTGCGCAAAAAGGAATGATTATGGCACCCCTATCCGTTACTTTAGAAACCCGCCTTCAGATCTTACAAACTCGCATCAAACGAGCCATTCAATCAGGTGAAATTGAGCAAAAAGCATTCGAACTCAAAGAAAAAGCCGAAACTATCATCAAGAAACATCCTATTGAAAGCTTGGTAACCGGTGCCCTCATAGGTTTTCTAATCGGTAAAATTCTGTCAGGTTCCGACGATGAATGAGCTGCTCAATCAAATCGTACTAAGCCTAAGAGCCATTCCCGGCGACGTTAAAACCATCGTTGAACGGAAAATACAATTAACCATACTCGAAATCGGGGATGCACTGTCCAAATCTATCGCTGAAGCTGTCCCAAAAATTATTGGTGCGGTATTGCTCATACTAGGAGGCATGTTACTGCTCATCGCGGCTTCTATCGCATTAGGCGATGTACTTGGCAATCCCGCTTATGGATTTTTAGTCATAGGACTCTTTTTTATCCTGCTTGGAATCATCTATGTAAAACGAACGGTGAATTTGCCGAAAAGCAGCATCAAACAAACTATTGAAACCCAATTTATTCAACTTGCCGATAAAGTAAGTACGCCCGCGCTTCCCCAAGAAACTAAACCGATAAAACAGCAAAACCTATGAGCAGCATCGAAGAACGAAAAAAACTCCTACAAGAAGAAGTTCAGGGACTTGAAACCGATATTAATGAGCGTATCAATTCGGTAAAAGCAAAAGTTCAGGAGACCTTATCTGTTCAAAAATGGGTGCAGGATTATCCATTACCGGCAGTAGGACTTGCCGCACTTGCCGGTTTTTTATTGGCCTACCGCTCCGGAAAGCCCAAATCCTCCGCATCACAACCCTCTTCATTAAGTTCGGGTGTTAAAGATATGCTGCTTGCCGAGCTCAAAAAGCAGGCACTCAAAAAAGTAATGGAGAAGCTAAGTGAAAAGTTTTCATAAACTTTAAGCGAAATCTCCCAAAGCTTTACAACTCTTTAACACATCAATTTTTAATTCGGCGTAACCTATCGGCAAACCTGCCGTTATAGGCATCCACTTGATCTTAAAAAGAAATCAAAAAACCAACGTCGGATGAAAAAGACCCTTTCGCTTTTCGCAGTTCTTGCTGTTTTTACAGTGTTCACAACCGCTCATGCTCAACAATCCGTAAAGCAACTTACCATCAAAGAAGCGATTGATATCGCCCTTAAAAATAATTTCCAGATTAAGCAGGCTCAAAATAACCTTGATCGTGCCAAATATCAGGAAAAGGCTGCTTTTTACGATTTCTTCCCTGATTTGAATGCCAGTTTAAGTTACAACCAAACACGAGGTACTCAGTTCAACCAGTTTAACCAAACGTTTGCCGATCAGTTTGTAGAAAATGCCAGCGGTAGCGTTCGTTCATCCTTGAATATTTTTGATGGATTCAGAAATATCAACACTTTAAGAGCTTCTCAAAACTCGGTTATTTCGCAAGAAGAACAACTTACACGTGCCAAAGAAGATTTAATCTTTAACGTAGCAACCCTGTATCTCACCATTTTATTGGATAAACAGTTGCTCGAAATTGCCAAAGAAAACCTTGGTGCACAACTCAAACAATTAGAACAGGTTCGCGCACAAGTGGAAGTTGGTTCGCGTCCCGTTGCTGACCAATACAATCAGGAAAGTGTAGTTGCACAAAACGAACTCATTGTTATTCAACGCGAAAACACTCTCAATAACGACAAGCTTCGCCTCATTCGTTTTTTACAAGTTGATCCCATGCAGGAATACGAATTCTTAACTCCTGAAATGGCTGATACGATCGATTTTAACACCTATTCTGTTTCCGATTTAGTAAACAATGCATTAAATACCCGTCGCGACTTAAAAGCACAACAAGCCTCGATTAATGCAGCCTATTATTCGTATAAATCAACAATTTCCGGTCATTATCCTTCCTTGAACTTTTCAGCAGGATATTCAACCAACTATGCGTATATCGAAATTGGTGGTGTTTCCGTACCACGACCAAGCTTTTCTGATCAGTTTTGGGATCAAAACGTGAACAACTTTATCGGATTAAGTTTGCAAATCCCGATTTTTAACCGATTTGCCATTCAGAACCAAATCGAAGGCGCCAAAGTACAATACAAAAACGCACAATTGCAGTTAGAAAACCTAAAATTAGGGGTCATTCAAGAAGTGCGTCAAGCTTATGCCGATTACATCAGTTTTAAAGCTCAGTTGGAATCAGCGGATAAAGCCTTGATTTCAGCTCGTAAAGCTCAGGAAACCCAACAAGAGCGTTACAATATCGGTGCAAGTACCTTAATTGAACTTACTCAAGCCAATGCACAATTTGTAGAAGCATCATCGAATCGGGCACAGGCATTATTTCGGGTCATTTTTCAAGAACAATTGATTGAGTATTACGTAGGAAAAATCAATCCTGACTTTACATTTTAATAAATCATTACAAAACAATACTTAGGGTAAAATCTATGGCAAAATCTGGAACAGGTTCTGGGAAACGTCTGCTTATCATTATCGGTGCCGTTGTTGTGGCATTGGTTCTGATTGGAGTAATCGGACGCTCAACCGGTTTATTTGGAAAGAAAAAAGTGGGCAAAGAAGTGGAGACTGCCCAGGCAAAATTAAAAACCATCACCTCTATTGTTCAGGCATCCGGTAAAATCCAGCCTGAAATCGAAGTCATCATCACTCCCGATGTATCAGGCGAAATCATTGAGCTGTATGTAAAAGAGGGTGATGTGGTTAAACAAGGCGATATTCTCTTACGCATTAATCCCGATGTGTATCAAGCTTCCGTTGAGCAATTAAAAGCCAATTTATTGTCTTTTAAAGCACGATTGGAAACCGACCGTGCCAATGTGTATCGTTCCAAAGCGAATTTTACGCGTCAGGAAGAGCTCTTCAAAAAAGGATTGGTTTCTGAAATGGATTTTATCACAGCAGAAGCATCCTACAAGGCTGACCAAGCCAGCTTAAAAGCAAGTGAATATTCTATTCAAAACGCTGAAGCTCAACTCGATCGCGCCCAAAAGGAATTGGCTAGAACTACCATTTTAGCTCCAATGGATGGTACCGTTAGTAAACTCAACGTTGAAAAAGGCGAACGTG
>CAZIQX010000235.1:3160-4630 GCA_964541325.1 uncultured Chitinophagales bacterium
TTATGGGGTGATTACTGAAATTGCCAATTCTGCTACGACATCCGGTTCAGTGGGTACAACCGAGCAGGTTACCGATTACGACGTTAAAATTCGTGTGACTACCCCGCATAATAACGAACGCTCTAAAGGACGATTAATTCAGGCTGTTTCTTCCACAGAAGGCGGTGAAAACTTCGTGCCTAATTTTAAACCGGGTATGTCAGGTTCCGTTGATATTCGTACGGAAACCGTGGTGAATGTGGTATCCGTGCCAATTCAAGCTGTTACAGCTCGTGATTTTTCTAAGCTCAAAAAGAAACGTGGCGTGGATTCAGATTCAACCAAAACCGATGTTGCAATCGATTCAACTAAAAAGGAAACGGAAGACCTATTGATTCCCAAAGAAGATTTACGTCGGGTAGTTTTTGTAGTTGTTGATGGAAAAGTTCAGATGCGTGAAGTACAAACCGGTATTTCTGATGACACCCATATTCAAATTTTAGCTGGTGTTACAGCCGGTGAACAAGTGGTAATTGGTCCATATCGCATACTTTCAACCGATTTGACCGATGAAGACGATGTGATTATCAATAACGATAAATTCAAAAAAATCAGCTCATGAGTAACGATCGCTCCTTAATCTCCATTCGAGATTTGAAAAAAGAATATGTGATGGGAGATACGATTGTTCGCGCTCTGAACGGTGTTTCTCTGGATATCCAAAAAAATGAATATGTGGCTATCATGGGTCCTTCAGGGTCCGGTAAATCCACGATGATGAATATTTTAGGATGCTTGGATACGCCTAGTGCCGGTGAGTATTACCTGAATAAACATCGAGTGAGTGAACTTTCGGATGATCAACTTGCTGAGGTACGCAATAAAGAAATCGGCTTCGTTTTTCAAACGTTTAACTTGTTGCCTCGCTCTAATATTTTATCGAATGTGGAATTGCCTTTGATTTATGCGGGATTAAAATCCTCAGTGCGTAAAGAAATGGCATTAGATTCTCTGAATAAGGTTGGTTTGGGTGATCGGGTACATCATAAACCGAATGAGCTTTCGGGTGGTCAGCGTCAACGGGTGGCTATTGCACGTGCTTTGGTAAACAATCCGAGTATCATTTTGGCGGATGAACCTACCGGTAACCTTGATACCAAGACCGGTAATGAAATCATGCGCATTTTTGAGGACTTGTATAAACAGGGGAATACCATTATTGTGGTTACGCACGAGGAAGATATAGCGGAACATGCGCGACGCATTGTTCGTCTTCGTGATGGTAAGCTGGAAAGTGATACCCTCGTCGAAAAACCCATTTTAGCGTAAGGCATCCCGCGGACGTCCACGTCCGTGGGCAAGGTGTCACAGGCGAGGACGCCTGCGCCATACGTTCGTAAAAATGTATCCCGCGGACGTCCACGTCCGTGGGCAAAGTGTCACAGGCGAGGACGCCTGCGCCATACGTTCGTAAAAATGTATCCCGCGGAC
>CAZIQX010000236.1:0-4597 GCA_964541325.1 uncultured Chitinophagales bacterium
TTTGGGGCCAGAACAATTCGTCATTCGTCCTAATCTCTTTTCTCCCTATTTTCATTAAACACTCAAAATTCACCATTCAAAATTATTTTGTAGTTGATATCAAAAAAAACCAAATACGCCATCCATGCACTTGTATATTTATCTAAATATGCGAGTTATGAGCACCCGGTCCCTACTCATGTAATTTCTGAGCAAACCCATATTTCCTTAAAGTTTTTAGAATCCATTCTTAGAGATTTACGACAGGCTGGAATAACATCTAGTAAGCAAGGAAAAGAAGGTGGGCACTTTCTTCAAAAAGAAGCTCATGAAATCCATGTAGCAGAAATTCTTCGAGTTCTTGACGGACCAATTGCATTAATTCCTTGTGTGTCTTATCGGTATTATCAACGATGTGATGAATGCATAGATGAAAAAACGTGTGGTATTCGAAGAGCGTTTGCAGATATTCGAGCCCAAACCGTTGAACTTATGAAATCTTACACACTCGATGTGATTGCCCAAGAATCGAGGTTTGCAAATGAAGCCTAGCTTGAAAAACGTATTGAACTTCGCATCATTCTAAGATATGCCCCCATTTAGTGAGTATTAGTCGTTTATGTGAGGGTTTATTTTAATGAGAATTGAGACACCGAAGGTGCCGCGAAGCGCTATTGGCTGGCGCACGTGCTCTCTCCCTCCGCTGGTGGGAGATCAAGAGGGAGGTAAATATCTACTTGAGTTAAAAGTCATACAATTCAGAAAAATACTCACGCAAAGCGCCTAAGTAGGTCAAATCTTCGGATTTAGATTCATGCAATAACACATAAGTACTTATAGTTGAATCTTCAAAATGAGTATAGTGCTGTGTTTCAATAAGTTGTTTTAAATACCAAGAATAAATCTTAAACCTTTGTGTCTGCTGAAGTTGTTCCTCCCTATTGGTAACCATATCCCGTCCAACAGAACCATGAATTAAGATACTAGCAGTCGAAAAATCCTGAATAACTTCCGGTATAACAGAGGCTACTGTTTTTAATACAGATCGTGCATCACCTTTATTTGTCGCAATTTTAAACTTATGTTTACTTCTTTTGTGGATTTTGGCATAAAACTTTAATGCTACACAGTCAGAGTTAAAATATTCTGCTCTAATCACATATCTAAGCTTTGTAATTGGAGAACAAAAGGTATAGATATTAACCTGTATCAATTTTTGATTAAGTTGATACGGTTTATTGAATCTCTCTTTTTGAACGCATCGAATAGGATAGATCACATATTATATTTTTATTAAAAAGGTCCCCCTGTAAGAAGCAGCGTGAATCAGTTCATCTTTTGAAACTTTACGTAAACCTGCGCCATCGTATTCTTTTAAACTAAATGGAACGATATGCTCCACTGGTACCCAATTACGGCGAACCCCTTTACTAAGTTGATTTTTGCTTTTATTTCTGTTACGTGTTTTATTTGGCATATCGCATCACATTTATACAAAATTAGCTATTGCGTTCTTTTTATGCAAGAATCACACACGTGCCGGAAGGAGAGATTTCTCTCCCTCAAGCGGAGGGAGGTTTCGGTGAACAACTGTTAAATCCCCAAATTGCAAACAAAAAGAAATCAAACTCTACTCAACCAATAACCAGGTTTTCTATGTTGATGCGCAACTGCTATGATGATTAAATCATTGTTCTTAAGCCTATAAAACAGTGCGTAAGGAAATAGTTGAATTAGTTTCAAACGCACTGTGTTGGCAAATACCACTTTGCCTGAACTTGGATGTGTCTCAATTTCATGCACAACCTTTTCAACTTCTGGTAGAAATCGTTGCCCAAGTCCATCCTCTTTTTGCTCATACCACATATAAACATCATCTAACTCGATTTCTGCCTGAGTTAGAAATCGCGATTGAATCATCTACTTATATTTTTTGAAAACTTCAGACGTTGATTTTGAGCTAGATTTACCTGCATCATACTCTTGGATTCGTTCTTAAATGATAGGTTTCCAATGTTCTAAGAAATTTACATGGGACATTTCAATGTCTAAACTTGCTTCAAGTAGATCGATCAATTCCTTTTTTTGTTCGATAGAGAGCGTAACTAGCGAAAGCGTACCTCCGACTAACAGTCATTTTGTTGACTGTTAGTCGTTTATGTAAGGGTTGCACTACTTCTGCACGTTTTCACCCTCACATACAGGACTCACAGTGCCCGAAGCGCTGTGAGTCCTAGAATCGTCCTTGGGTATAGTCACAGGCGAAGACGCCTGCGACATAGGTGTGTGTTTACGTATCGACTCACAGTCATGCCACATTCAGTGACTGTGAGTCGTTTATGTGAGGGTAGATTTGCTTAGAAGTTTTTTTCATCCCAACGATTATCAAATATGGCCAAAACAATAATTTTGTTCACTTCTACTGTATAAAAAACGGATAACTCCTTGCTTAGAACAGCTCTTCTACTATTAATTTTTCGTGATTTTTTAAACAAATTGGGGTATTTGATGATCAATTTTTCAAAATCAGCTAAATATTTATAAAATGCAGATACCTCTTTTTGTGAAAAGGAACTACTCAAATAAGCTACTATTTCGCGTGCATTGAACAACGCTTGTTCGGTGTACTCTACCGAATAAGAACTACTCTTCAACATGAGTTAAGGCACTCCAAAACTGAGAGGATGTCAGTACTTTCTGATCATTTACATCTCGCAATCCTGCCTCCAATACTTTTTTTTGGCTATCAGTAAGCGTATCCCACCAATCTTGACCTTTATTTGAATTCTTTATCTGATGCAAAGATTCAATCAAATCTGCATCCGTAAGCTGACTAATCCAAGTGATAAGATTTAACTTCTTTTCTTGAAGATCTGCTGTTTTCATAAGTCTGAATATTTTTATTGGATGAATATAACTATGGTTAGCTTTAAAATCATAGGGTATTTAAACGCATTTCGGCTTTTATATCGAAGAGCAATTTTTCGACTCACAGACATTTATCTCTCTATGCATCGTTTATGTAAGGGCGAAAGTACCTGTCATGCCTGACTCGTTCAGGCATCTCGCAATAACAAGCAAAATGTTTTCACGCTCACATACAGGACTCACAGTGCCCGAAGCGCTGTGAGTCCTAAAATCGTCCGCGGGAATCGTCACAGGCGAAGACGCCTGCGACATACGTGTGGGCGCCTACCACGTCATGGTGGCGAAAGCCGCCATCCGGGAACTACCTTGGGAGTTTGGCTAGCGAAAGCGTACCTACGACTCACAGCCCCGAAAGCTTTCGCGGGCTGTGAGTCGTTTTTGTGAGGGTGAAATAACACTAAATGTTTGAATTTACTTAGATCTTATCCAAATAATAACTGTTAAACCAACAAGGCACCGTTTCCGCCAAAATAACCACCTCTTCTTGATTCTTTTTTTCCAAAAGTAATTCTGGAATCTCAGAAGAATTATCTATAACAAATGCTCTATCAGCTATATCAACCGCCAATTTCAAATTCGCTAAACTTTTTAAATAACGCTTTTCTATCAATTCCTGTGGTACATCGTGACCACCTAACGACACTCTGTTTTTTACACGCTCCACATTAATTAACGATTCACTTGTTGCGATGTAATAAACGTAAATCAAATATCCACGTTCTCTTGCGAATTTAAGAAAATGAACTTTTGCAGCATGCGACATCACCGTCTCAAAACTAAAATCAACACCTTGATTCACCAATTGATATCTTATAAAGTCGGCAATCAAAGCACTTGTATAAGAATCGAGACTTGTTGTTTGATATACTAAAACATTCTCACGAATAGTGATGCTAGGAATCCCATCTAACTTTTGTTTGACACGAGATTGTAATTCCGGGTTATGCAGTAATTCGTTTTCCCATAACTCTTGCGTAATTCCCTGCAATTTATACGATTGAAAATCAATATATCCATTCTGAACTAATTGTTGAGCAATGTCATCAGCATTTACAATACTACCAAGTGGAACCCCTTGACTCAGTAACTCATTAATTAATCTAGTTTTACCTGATCCATTCGGGCCGCCAATTAATCGAACTCTTTGTGTACCCACCGTTTTTACGTTTATATGATGGTTAAACAGTTGTTACAGGAATGTGCTTTGCTACTTTTTTTATAACAACAACCTCTCCTGAGGCAGATTCTCTAACTAATTCATCACCTTGAATATAAACGGTATCAAGGCCTTTAGCACGATTTAAACGTTTAGCGTCTTGCGCCATTTTAGCTATCGTTTTTGATAATAGTTCGCGAGTTACCGCATCGTTAGTGTAATCATGAGTCATAAAAGGACCTAAATGAAAGGATGAATAAGTATTTCATACAACAAAATGTAAGCATTTTCTTTATTTGTGAGTATCACTAAATCTGCCACAAATGGTGCTGCAATCTATCCCGCCGTGGGGTGTACCAACCACGTCATGGTGGCGAAAGCCTACCTCCGACTAACAGTCATTTTGTTGACTGTTAGTCGTTTATGTGAGGGCGAACAAGCTGCAGCCCCCAACCTCTCCCTCCGGTTAGAATTGAATGTTTGGCAATAAACCCGATTCGGAGGGAGAACGAGAGGGAGGAAAGGTAATCCACG
>CAZIQX010000237.1:0-295 GCA_964541325.1 uncultured Chitinophagales bacterium
GTACATAATGCGCTTAATTGGTTGGGTGCATTCACTAAACAAACACAAAAGCAATTAGTTATGATTAAAAAGTTATAAACCCTCGTTGTATGCAACTTGCCAACACAAGCACGATTAAAAATATTTTCAGCTAGTGGTGTGTTCATTAAAGAACTAGAGGTAGTTGATGGCCTTGGCGTATTCAATCTGCAAAATAAAGATGGACAGGAAGTAGCCTTTGGCTTGTACTTCTACCATGTTTAAGCAACCGGGAATGGTGAAAAAGTTGGCAAATTTGCAATAATCAATTAATGAA
>CAZIQX010000237.1:305-3327 GCA_964541325.1 uncultured Chitinophagales bacterium
ATCGCGCCATCACTAGTACAAAATACTTTAGGTTCAACTGCGGTCCCTTTTTTAGAAATTGGAGTTGGTGCTCGTGGAGTGGGTATGGGTGAAGCCCATGTATCATCTGTAAATGATGTTTCCGCTTTATATTGGAATCCGGCAGCCATAACTAAGCTTGGTAAAAGCGAAGTTTCTTTTCAACATACGGATTGGTTTATTGATACGCAGCTTAATTACGCCGCTGCTGTTTTTAAAATGGGGTATTCCTTTTTAGGAGTCCATTTTTATCAATTTAATGGTGGACGCATGCAAGTAACCGACTTGATGTTTCCTGAAGGAATAGGCGAAGATTTTACAGTGCGTGATATGAGTTTAGGAGTTTCTTATGCTCAATCCTTAACCACAAACTTCAGTTTTGGTGGAACGGTTAAATATATTGAATCCATGATTTGGCGAACCAAAGCATCAACCATTGGTTTAGATTTAGGTTTTCACTACAAAACTCCGTTTAAAAATCTGAACCTCGGTTTTGCCATCACCAATTTTGGTATGGAAATGCAAATGATGGGTGATAACCTTGCCAACCGCATCGACTTAGACCCAAATGCAAACGGAAATAATGACGGTATTTTAAGTATGCTCGCTACAAGAAGTTGGGATTTACCACTGATTTTCCGTATTGGAATGGATTACACCGTCTTAAGTGATAGAATTCATCAATTTTTAGTTGCAGCTGATGCGGTGTATCCCAATAACAATCAGAATTATATCAATGCAGGAATGGAATATGCATTCAGGAATATGGTATTTTTCAGAACCGGATACAGTAATGCTTTTATGGCTGATGATGAAGGCTTAGGTCACCTCCGCATGGGATTTGGGGTGTTCATTTCCAATCAAATTAAGGTAGATTACGCCTTCAGTGAACGCGGAATCTTAGGCAATGTGAACATGATAGGAGCCTCCGTAGCTTTTTAAATAGGGAAGTAAAATGATGGTGGATTACACCGATACCAGTGAACATCTGTATTTGCAAGTTGCGAATCATCTGAAAAAACGTATCAAAAACAAAGATTTTGGTGAAGATGGACGCATACCCAATTATGTTCATCTTTCTCAAGATTACAATGTGAGTATGAGCACGATTAAAAAAGCGATGCAATTACTCAACGATGAAAATGTAATTTCCAGCCGAGTTGGAAAAGGCACGTTCGCCAATCCTGATTTCATGGATACGGTAGAATCGTTTTCCACTAAAAGTGAGGGTCAGATTGGCTTGTTAATTCGCGATATTGAAGGTCCTTATTTCTCCGGTGTGTATCGAGGTTTAGCAGATGAAGCGGATAAGCATCATAAAAAATTATTGCTTACAGTTTCTCGTGATATTCATCAACAAGAAGATTCTCTGTTAACCATGATGCTGGAAAATAAAACGGAGGGCTTGTTAATTACCACTCGCCGTAAATCGCTGTACGGAATAACGATTTATGACCGCATTTTTGAAGAAAAAATTCCAACAGTTCTAATTCATGATGTGTACGACTCCAAAATCCCAATTATTGATGTGGATAACTACTTGGGTGGTCGCCTGGTAGCGGAGCATTTTATCAAATTAAAACTGAAAAATTTTGCAGTTTTTGTGGGTGAAAATGGATTCAGGACCGACGATATGCGTCTGCGTGGATTTCATGAAGGGTTAAAAGACGGTGGCGTAGATATTAAAAAACACTGTTTAACCTACCGGTTGTCGTTCACCACAGAAAACACTGCTTTTGAAGAAGGATATAAAATCGGAAAGTCAATTGCTTTTAAAGAATTGGGAATTCAAGGTGTTTTCTTGTTTAATGATTTAATTGCTATGGGTTTTCAAAAAGGAATACTGGAGAGAGGATATCGTATTCCTGATGATATTGCGGTGGTTGGTTTTGATAACATAGACCGGGTTGCAGAAGCCTGGGTTCCACTTACTACAATTGAGTCACCTCGAGGACTTATTGGTGAAACTGCTATCAATATACTTTTGGAACTGATTCAGAAAAAACGGTTCAGTGAAATTAAAAATACGTTTATTAAACCCAAATTAATCGTTAGGGATTCAGCCTGATTTAATGGGTTGTTGTAAGGATAATTATGTTTAAAATTTTAAAAACAGCTAATAAAATCACGTTATTCCCAATCTTTTTGATGGTTTTGAGCTTTGTAGTAATATCGATTTCTTGCGAAAAAAAAGAAAAGTCAGTTAAGGAAATCCGTGGTGTTTGGATAACTAATATCGATTCAGAAGTAATGTATTACCCTGATTCCATTCGTTTCGCGATGAAAGAACTATCTCGCCAAGGGTTTAATGTGGTATTTCCGGTAGTGTTTAATAAGGGCTTAACACTGTATCCAAGTAAAGTTATGGAATCCTATTTTGGTGAAGAATTCAATCAGGATGAGCGTGCGAAGCAACAAAAAATAGATCCACTTGCTATAATGGTCGTTGAAGCACATCGTTATGGAATGGATATCATTCCTTGGTTTGAATTTGGTTTTTCGAGCTCATACAACGAAAATGGTGGACATATTTTACGCTTAAAACCTGAATGGGCTGCTAAAGACAAAGAGGGGCATTTGCTCAAAAAGAATAATTTTGAATGGATGAACGGTATTCATCCCGATGTACAGCAATTCCTGCTTGATTTGATACATGAAGTGATAGATTCCTATGATGTGGATGGCGTGCAAGGAGATGACAGACTTCCTGCAATGCCTTCACACGGTGGATATTCTGATTTTACTCGTACACTTTATCATAAAGAAACAGGAAATACTGTTCCTGAAAATTATGCTGATTCGGCCTTTATGCGTTGGAAAGCTGATAAATTATCAGCATTTGCGCAACGATTGTATAACGAAGTAAAAGCCAAAGATGCTGAATTGGTGGTTTCGTTTTCCCCATCGGTGTATCCTTGGAGTTATGAGGAATATTTGCAAGATTCACCAACTTGGTACAAACAAAATACGGTTGATTTACTCATTCCCCAGGTTTATCGTTATG
>CAZIQX010000237.1:3337-4585 GCA_964541325.1 uncultured Chitinophagales bacterium
TTACGAAATTGATCGGTATAAAACTACCTTGGATGAAGTCTTGCAATTTCATCCCGGAATCACAGAACCCACCTCAAAAACTTGGCTTGCCTCTGGTATTCTCATAAAATCAGGCCCTAAATACAATGATTATGAGACCTATGTTAAAGAAGCTGTTCGCTATAATCGCGAAATAGGCGTAAACGGTGAAGTGTACTTTTTCTATGAGGGATTGGATGAAAAAAATGGAAATTTGGGTGATAAATTGAATGTTTCAGAATATCGTGAAAAAGCTAAATTACCCTATCGTAAGACCGATTATCGTCCGGATATCATCGAATTAGAATTTGAAGAAACGAGCACACAGGCAGCTTTGAAAGGTGATTATCCTTTAACAAAATCTGGTGCTTATGATGTGTTTATACAATCAACAGGCTTAAGCTCATTCAATTGGGAAATTGATGCTCAAGCTCTATCAGGCCAAAATATCACTCCCGGGGAAACCTTTGATGATGCTGTTCACAATCTCGAACGGTTTGGATTTAAACGTTCAAGTAGTAGTTTTGTCACTAAACCATCACGGATAAATTACACGTTCACTACACAAACCGACGATTTACCAGGAAATAGCCGCATTAAAGTTACAATACTTTACAATCGCCTGAAAAGCAGAATGATCAAATAAATGACACCATCCATGTTGCATAGTGAACCTCAAAACCGCTTGTTAGGCTTAGATGCGCTTAGGGGATTCGCTATTTTGCTTATGGTTTTATCTGGTGTAATTGCCCGTGGCATTTTACCGGATTGGATGTATCACGCACAATTGCCACCTCCTGATCATCAATTTAATCCCAATTTGGCGGGTTTTACTTGGGTTGATTGGGTTTTTCCTCTGTTATTATTTGCTATGGGTGCCGCTTTTCCAATGGCTTTAAAGGGATATGTTTTAACCACATTACTTGAAGTAAAACGCATAATCATTTGTTATTTTCTTATAACCACTAATGACATTTTACTTCAACACGTTCGTCTGTCAAACCCTGAAATACGTTATCCATTAAGTATCCAAAAATAGAAGAACCCAATGAGTACTAAACAAAGCTTCTCTAACAGTATTGAGATTCGCCATCGTCGTAGATTAAGTGAGGGTTTCATATGTGGGTAAATCCAAGAAATCATTCCACTCCCACTTCCAAGTTCCCGCATCACGCAAATTATGTACCTATTCAACTTTTTTAGTCAGACTATTTATATACTCAATTGAAA
>CAZIQX010000238.1:0-4559 GCA_964541325.1 uncultured Chitinophagales bacterium
GTAAATCATTGAGGCTTAAGCCGGGTGAAAAACGCTTATTTTGGGGTTTATTCGACTCATCCTCGCTAACGGTGCCTTCTTCCTGTTCCACAACCGGTTGTATAATGATGTTATTGGTACCGAGAAGCTTCATCTGTTCCAAAATCTGCTGTTCAGCCCCTTTTCCTATGGCTAACATGGCAATTACCGAAGCTACGCCAAAAATAATTCCTAACGATGTAAGAAAGGCGCGAAGTCTGTTTTGTACAATGGCTTCGAGTGCTATTAATAAATTATACCGAATAACTTCTAACACACGCTTATTCTTTCGAGGTCAGGTTCTCGGCTTCTTTTGCCACGTAATTCCACTTCAAACCGGTGGTATCTTCCGGAGTTGAGAGGTATAGTTTATCGTTTTGATCAATACCTTTTACAATAACTGCGTGTGTTTCATTTATTTCTCCTAGAATAATTTCTTGTCTAATAATGGATAATCCTTCCTTTTTAAAAACATAACTCAGGGAGTCGTTGGAATGAATACTTTCAAGTGGAATAAATAATGCTTGTTGCAATTCAGTAACTAAAATCGAATTACTTGTAGTCATTGCGGGTCGCAACGTGGTATCCGACTCATGAATTCGAATTTTCACTTCAAATACTTTAGAATCTGAGTTAGGGCGTTGTTCTCCAATATTGGCCACTGATGTTACGACACCCGTCAATGCTTTATCAGGATTTGCATCTAAGCCAATCTGAACGGTTTGATTTTCTCTTACTTTTTGGATATCCACTTCGTTAATGTAAGTGATCGATTCCATTACGGATAGATCCGGCAATTCAGCAACGGTTGGATCCCAAGGGCTCACCGTGCTTCCCACATTTCGTTTTTTTCCATTCCACTCCCGCATGTAAACAACCATACCTTTTTTGGGGGCTTTAACCACAAACTCACTCATAATTTTTTGCAAATCACCCATTTTGCGCATTTCTTTTGACAAATCGGCTTCTACTTCACTGATTTTAGCTTTGGCTTGTAAAACTTTGGTTTCATAGTTGCGCGATGCTTGTGCTAAAGAACGTTCCGCTTTTTCGAAATCAATTTCAGCCTGACGCTGAACAGCCGGTGATTCAAACTGAGCTTGGTCAACTGCTAGCTTTCGTTCCTCTACTCCATATTTTAGGTTGATGAGATTGTCTCTAGCTTCCGATAACGTTAGGGTGCAATCTAATTTAGCTTGTTCTACTTGCGACTGAACTTTTTGAAGTGAAAGCTGCGCATCCTGAATTTTCCCCATGAGTTCCGAGCGATCGAGTTCGGCTACAAAAGCACCGGAATCCACTACGGTTCCTTCCGGAATGAGTCGTTGAATCTTAAGATTCCAAATTCCAACCTGACGCGCACCAGCCGGACCCATAATTTCCGTTGATGTTTGAGCGCGAAGTTCACCGGTGTTGGTAACCCGAACTTCAAAATTTCCAACTGTTGGCTGAATAATGATTTCTGCTTTTTCGGTTTCATTATCAGATAAAAAAAACCATGTAGCCAAAGCCACGAGAATAACGAGAGAAGAATAAATCCATTTTTTTTGCATGGGCGCGAGGTACGGTTTAAAGCTCAATGAGTTTCAATGCTTCTAAATATGACAAAATCAAAGATGTATTGTTTTAGGAATTTGTAAAATATTGGTAAAATAAAATAGCCGACTCTTGCGAGCCTGTTGAAGATTTAGATTTCTTACCTTTCTTTAATTAGCACAAGTTATCCGATTTTTATAGAATTATTAATGTGAACTAGATGCCGGTTTCATAACGGTTGTGCTTATGTCATTGTTAACACAAACAAAATCTCCTTGTCCAAACACGCTCATAGGTAAAATGAATATTAACAATAATATATATATATATATATATATGTTTTTCCATAACTTATGTCTCCAATTAAATTGTTAAAAATATAACCCGAAGGTTGAAATAAAGATAAACAAGTCATATTATATCAACAACCAATAATTAAATAAACTGACATGAAATATTTGAGCATTGTTACCACAGTTATGGCCTTTTTTTGGAATACCCTTCAAGCGCAAATAGTTACCCAAGACAGTGTATGGTTTAATGAGGATTATACCGAAACAACGTTGCGCATGGAGTTTGGTCAAGCCCTTAGTCAGGATTCCATTCACAGCACAGGTTTACCATTTCATTTTGTGTTTGCCTCACCCTATGATTCAATAGCCGTGGCTTCTGTTCAAGGAAACGAATCGTTTACCACGTACGACATTACGTTTACAACACGCCCCAATACCTACTATTCGCTACTCACATTAGATATCAAAACACAAGATGGCGATTGGCACAGTTATTCAACCAACTTTTTTGCTGGTGAGGATAAGTCAGGATTAGATACGATTAGAATAAATCATGATGAAGCATATCTTATAATTAAATCACTTTCAAATACATCTTCAATAGATAATAATTTAATTGGATATAACCCTGTTCTGACATTAACAGTTTTAAACTCAAATTATATTGATGAATTGAATGAACAAATGAAGGGAGAATTACTCTTTGATTTAGAGAGCAATCTATTAAAGAAATCTGTTATTTCATCTACTTCAATACATCTCAAAGCTGTTACAGACTATTCAGATTACGGAAGTATTATTGGCAATTATTCACAATTGGTACAGAGTGGAAATGACTCCGCTTTAGTTTATAGTTTTTTCTCAGGGAGGCCATTCTTTGACCATATATTCAGCAGAGACACGTTATATGCACCGTTATTAAGAGTTTTTTTCAGAGAACCTGACAAAAGCGGCGGAGGTTTTATGTATTTGGGGGATGCAACCATCACCGATTTTATAAAACCTTTTAAAGAATGGGATAATTATTGGTTTTATACCGATTTACTTGGCCTATCGATTGAAGACGAAATAGACCCACATTTTACTCATGATTTTCAAATCACATCCACTTACCCTAATCCTTTTAACCCATCAACACAAATCCAAGTTAGCCTTTCACAAGCCGTTGAATTTCGTTTGGTGGTGTATGATCTATTGGGGCGTCGGGTACAAAGCTGGCAAAGCCCACAACGCTTTGCATCGGGTTCGCATCAAATCACCTTGGATTTTTCGGGATTGGCCTCGGGAACATATGTCATCGAATTATTGGGTATGAATTTAGCTAACGGCCAGGTCTCGCGTCAAACTACGATGGTTAGTCTGGTGAAATAGGTTACCATGAAATCGGGCTAAACAGGTACTTAAAGCAAGTAAAAATTAAAGCCGACTCTTGCGAGCCGGCTTTAATCATTAATCCTTCAGTACTTTTGCTTTTTTAAGTCTTCATTAATCCTGTACGTTTCGACTTAAAAAATCCGCTTTATTTAAAAACGCAATTTAATCTGCTCTTCCAGCCAATCCTGATGACGTGGATCTGCAATTTTTAACAATTCATAAGCACGTTCTTTCAGCGATTTTCCGTACAAATCGGCTACACCGTGTTCAGTTACAACGTAATGCACGTGTGCACGTGTGGTAACCACACCAGCACCTTGTTTTAGAAAAGGCACGATTCGAGATTCCCCTTTAGAAGTTATCGAAGGAAGCGCAATAATGGGTTTTCCACGTTCGGAGAGTGATGCGCCGCGAATAAAATCCATTTGTCCACCCACACCTGAATAATGCCGTGTTCCAATCGAATCGGCGCAAACTTGTCCGGTTATATCCACTTCGATAGCCGAGTTAATCGCCGTTACTTTAGGATTTCGACGAATTACGGCTGTATCATTCACATAAGCCACATCGAGCATAGCAATGAGTGGATTATCATTCATAAAATCATAGAGTTTTCGCGTCCCCATCACAAAACTAGAGACAATTTTTCCCGGATGTATGCGCTTATTTAAACCGTTAATTACACCGGATTCTACAAGTGGAATAATTCCATCTGAAAACATTTCGGTGTGGATACCCAAGTTTTTATGATTGGTTAAGGATGCTAAAACGGCATTTGGAATATTTCCAATACCCATTTGTAACGTAGCGCCATCCTCAATTAAGGTTGCTGCATTTTTCCCGATTCGATATTCAATATCACTTGGCTCGCCCGGATTAAACTCATAAATGGGGTAATCTACCTCAACAGATGCTAAAAAGCGAGACGTGTGAACAAATGCATCTCCATGCGTGCGAGGCATTTGCGGATTAATCTCGGCAATTACATTTTTAGCAACATCCACTGCTGCTTTGGAAGAATCAACGGAAACTCCCAAGGTACAATAGCCGTGTTGATCGGGTGGTGAGACCATAATAAAAGCATGGTCAATTTTGATAGTACCTTTGCGCAATAATAATGGAACCTCACTTAAAAAAACCGGAATGTAATCTGCTCGACCTGAATTCACTGCTTTTCGCACATTAGATCCAACAAAAAAAGCTTTAGTGTAAAATATGCCTTCATATTCGGGCTCTACATAAGGCGCAGCACCCTCGGTGTGTAGATGGTAAATCGTTACGTTTTCCAATTCATTGGCTCGTGATACCAATGCTTTTATAAGTTCTTGAGGCGCGGCC
>CAZIQX010000239.1:0-4549 GCA_964541325.1 uncultured Chitinophagales bacterium
TGGACAGCAGGAGCAGTCCAATGAGGGATAAGCACCCGCAGGACTAGGTCATTGGACAGCAGGAGCAGTCCAATGAGGGATAAGCACCCGCAGGACTAGGTCATTGGTCAGCAGGAGTAGTCCAATGAGGGATAAGCACCCGCAGGACTAGGTCATAGGACAACAGGGGCAGTCTAATGAGGGATAAACTCCACATTCCAAAATTCAGTATCTTACCCCACCAAAAATTGAGTTTAAATTAGCATACACCCCATGAAACGAGTTCAAGACGCCTCTACAGTTCAAGAAACTTATGACCTCATGTCGGCATTATTGCATAAAGTAGTGCCTGATTTTGAACTAAAAATGAAAGCAGAACTTGCTTTTGAAATCAATCGCTTGAAGAAAGAAAAAAATGCGGTGATTTTAGGGCACAATTATATGGAACCGGCCCTATTTCATTCCATACCTGATTATGTTGGTGATTCAGTGGGGCTAAGCCGCATTGCAGCTGCAAGTACAGCGGAGCGAATCATATTTTGTGGTGTCAAGTTTATGGCTGAAACAGCAAAAATTCTGAATCCCAATCGCATGGTATTGCTACCGGTTGAGTTTGCCGGTTGTTCTTTGGCCTCGAGTATTACTGCTGATGACGTTCGAGCCTTAAAAGCACGTTATCCCGGTGTTCCTGTGGTAACTTACATTAATACCTATGCAGATGTAAAAGCCGAAACCGATATTTGTTGTACATCCAGCAATGCGGTTGATATTGTAAAGCAGTTGGATACCGATATGGTTATTTGTTTACCTGATGAATATTTAGCAAAAAATGTTGCGCGTGAAACAGGTAAAAAAGTGATTTACCCATCACAGAATCTCTATACAGCTGAACAAAGTATGTTGGTTTGGAACGGAAAGTGTGAAGTTCATGAACAATTCCGTGTAAGTGATATTGAAAATGCACGTAAACAATTCCCTGATACTGTAATTTTAGCTCACCCTGAGTGTCCGCCTGAAGTGGTAGAAGCCGCAGATTATTCCGGTTCAACTACAGCTATGATTTCGTTTGTACAAAAGTCACAGGCTAAACGGTTTTTAATTCTTACCGAATGTTCTATGGCTGATAATATTGCTGCTGAAAATCAGGATAAAGAATTTCTTGGATTGTGTAGTGTACGTTGTCCGCACATGAATCAAATAACGCTGGAAGATACACTCGAATGTTTGCGTCACGATAAATGGCAAATTGAACTGGATGAAGAGATTCGGATAAAAGCTAAACGTTCGCTGGATAGAATGTTGGAGATGAGCAAGAATTAAACAAAAAAGGCTTGATGAAACTCATCAAGCCTTTTTTTTACACGTTTTTTTTGATTATAAGTAAAAGAAAACTCTTTTATTAAAAGAATCTTTTCCGCTTTTTACTTTTTTACCGGTTTCACGGTTGTACATGTAAATTACATTTCTCATGGAGTTCAATTCTTTATCGGAGTTGTAATTTACTTCAAGAGCTTGTCCGCCTTTTTCGAGTTTTTCAAGAGCTTCAACTAATGGACGGAATTTAGAAGCACTTTTTTTAGATGATTTTACTTGTGTACGATCAACAAATTTGAATTTCATAATGAATTATCAATCTGTAAAATTTAGGTTTTGTTGGGGCGAAATATATTTATTTCATACAAGTATCCAAAATATTTCCACAAATTATTAAGGTACAGGTACAGTATTCAATATAGTTTTTACTATAGATTCTGATGAAATATCTTCGGCTTCAGCTTCATAGGTTGGTATTACTCGATGTCGAAGAATATCTAAAGCAACCATTCGAACGTCTTCCGGAGTAACATAGGCACGGTGTTCCATAAATGCATGAGCACGGGCTGCAAGGTTTAAACTGATTGTTGCACGTGGCGATGCTCCGAATGAAATTAAGTCTTTAAAATCATTCAATTGATATTTTTCGGGTGTGCGTGTTGCCAAAATCAAATCAACAATGTATTTCTCTACTTTTTCATCCATGTAAATGGCATTGATAACTTTTCGTGCTTCGATAATCTTTTCAGGAGTAACAACGGGATTTAATTGAGGTTTTTTTCCTGTTCTTGCCATTCTGCGCATGATTTCCAACTCTTCGTCAGCAGTTGGGTAATCAATGTGAATTTTGAGCATGAAACGGTCAACCTGAGCTTCAGGAAGGGGATAGGTTCCTTCTTGTTCAACAGGGTTTTGCGTTGCAAGTACTAAGAAGGGTTCATCTAAGGGAAATGTGGTTTCACCGATTGTGACCTGACGTTCTTGCATGGCTTCAAGTAAAGCTGATTGTACTTTAGCAGGAGAACGGTTAATCTCATCAGCCAAAATGATATTTGAGAAAATCGGCCCTTTTTTGATTTTAAATTCGCCGTCTTTTTGATTGTAAATCAAGGTTCCCAATAAGTCGGCAGGGAGTAAATCAGGAGTGAACTGAATACGTTGAAAATTGGTGCTAATAACTTTAGCTAAAGAAGAAACCGTGAGCGTTTTTGCTAAACCCGGTACGCCTTCAAGCAAAACGTGGCCGTCAGCCAATAAGCCAATCAACAAACGATCGACCATGTAACGCTGCCCGACAATCACTTTATCTAATTCACGATAAATATCATCAATAAATGCAGAAGCAACTTGTATATCCTCGGAAAGCTTTTGCATATCAAAACTATAAGATGACATGGTAATACGATTTAAATGTTCTTATTTTAGTTTACTTTAGAATACGGCACTAAAGATAAGTTTAAATGGAATTATTGGAAGTATTAATCCTATCTATTATTGAAGGATTAACAGAGTTTTTACCGGTTTCCTCAACGGGACACATGATTTTAGCGAGCGCAGCCATGAATTTGCATGAAGACGAATTCGTGAAAAGTTTTGAAATCATGATTCAAATCGGTGCTATTCTTGCCATTGTACTCATGTATGCCAAACGCTTTTTAAAGAGTATGACTATTTATTGGAAACTCGGTTTTGCCTTTTTACCAACGGGTATTGTAGGGCTTTTAGCATACAAAACTATAAAAATGTATTTGTTTAATCCGTATGTGGTAGCCGTTTCATTAATAGTAGGTGGGGTTATACTCATACTTATAGATAAAAAAGTAGTAGAATCGGAAAGCAAACTCGATGATGTGGTTGATATTTCCTACAAAAATGCATTCATGATAGGATTGATTCAGTGTATTTCCATGATTCCGGGTGTTTCTCGTGCCGCAGCTACTATTATTGGTGGCGTTGCCAATGGTTTAGATAAAAAACAAGCTACCGAGTTTTCATTTTTACTGGCGGTTCCTACCATGATTGCCGCTGCGGGTTATGATTTGCTAAAATCATCGGCTTCATTTTCATCTGAACAATATTTCTTTTTGGGAATCGGCTTGTTTGTAGCGTTTGTATCTGCCTGGTTTGCCGTGAAAATATTTCTCAAACTTGTTGAAAACTATGGTTTTAAGCATTTTGGATATTATCGAATCCTGGTGGGTGTTGTATTCTTGCTAGCAGCGTATTTGGGTTGGATTGAATTACACGCCTGATTTTAAAGCCGATATTTACCCTCTAAGGTTGAACACAAACCTTTTTTTCGATACTTTTGCACGCGTTTAATCAGAAGGACTTTCAATGGAAGAATATCTTTTCATTTTATTGGCAACGATTGCAATTGGCGCAGCATTGGCCATGATTGTGAGCAAAAATGCCGTAAATAGTGCACTTTTTCTTGTTATGAACATGATTTCCCTGGCAGGAGTCTATTTGTTATTGGATGCTCAATATCTTGCCGTAATTCAGGTTTTGGTGTATGCCGGTGCAATCATGGTTCTGTTTTTATTTGTTATTATGTTGCTGAATCAGGAAGATGAAGAAGGGTTATTTGAGAAAATTAACTTGAAATATGTTTTTTCGGCCTTGTTGAGTTTCGTGCTTTTAGCGCAAATCATTTATATGGTGATGAATTGGTCGGGCGCAAGTTTACCTATGGCACCTGCATCAAGCGAAATCGGTACGGTTGAATCGCTCGGGAAAGTAATTTTTACCGAATACTTATTGCCTTTTGAGGTAACCGGTATTCTCTTAACCGCAGCTGTAGTTGGCGCACTTCTCATTGCAAACAAAAAAGCATCATCTAAATAGGTTTCAATTATGATGACATTAAATTGGTATTTGGCTTTAAGCGCAGTTTTATTCACAATTGGAACCTTAGGTGTTCTTATCCGCAAAAATGCAGTCGTATTATTTATGAGTGTTGAGTTAATGCTCAATGCGGTTAACTTGACCTTAATCGCCTTTAGTGCACATCTTGGTGACTCAACAGGTCAGATTTTGGTTTTCTTTTCCTTGTGTGTGGCGGCAGCCGAAGCCGTTGTGGGATTAGCTATCATTATTGCCATTTTCCGCAATAACCTCATGGTTGATATCTCAAAAATCAATCTATTGCGTTGGTAAGTATTTGAAAAAGGTATAAGGTTTTAGGTATAAGGTTTTAGGCTTTAGGCTTTAGACTTTAGACTTTAGACTTTAGACTTTAGACTTTAGACTTTAG
>CAZIQX010000240.1:0-3897 GCA_964541325.1 uncultured Chitinophagales bacterium
CAGTTTGTTTTGGTTTTGGATTGTAGCCAATTCAAACATGATCAATTTAATTGATGGGGTGGATGGTTTAGCAGGAACAATTGCACTAACCATTTTATTTGGTCTTACGTTAATTTCGTTTAATTGGCAGGTTGATGAAGCAAGTTTATTTATTGTTCCACTTGCTGCTGCCATTTTAGGTTTTTTAGCATTTAACAAACCACCGGCTTCCGTTTTTATGGGCGATACCGGTTCTTTGTTAATTGGATACGCCATATCGGTAATTGCGTTAGTGGCTGCGTTTCATGCCCCACATTGGAAGTACACCTTTGCCCTTCTTTTATTACCGGCAGTACCCGCAATTGATACCTTATTTTCTATCATTCGTCGGACTAAAAATGGAATCAATCCATTTGAATCAGACCACAGTCATATTCATCATATCTTTCAGAAGTACTTTAAAAGTCCGGCTTTAACGGATATCACCCTTGGTTCAATTTCCATGATATTTGTACTAAGTTCTATTCTTCTTGCAAACACAAAGGACGATGTCCTATATTTCACGGTTTTAGCCGTATTTTTCGTTTTAGTTGTGGTTGTATCCTTCATTTATTACTACAAAATGGATTCTATTAATTCTATTGTGATAAATGATGAACTAAACCGCAGAATAATCCGACGAATTACCAACGGTAAACGAGTTGTGAGTGGGAAGAAGTCCGACGATTCACTCGATAATTACATAAAAACGTTTAAAAACTAGAAATATGAATTATTTGAGCAAAGAAGGCTACGAAGCTTTAAATGCAGAATTACGTGAACTGAAAACAAAAGGTCGTAAGGATATTGCAAACCAAATAGCGGAAGCTAGAGCACAAGGTGATTTAAGTGAAAATGCCGAGTACGATGCGGCCAAAGAAGCTCAAGGACATCTGGAAAAAAGAATTGCCGAACTCGAACATGTTCTCGCAACTTCAAAAATTGTGGATGATAAAAATATTGATACTTCAAAAGTGTACATCCTTTCTACTGTTACTATTCTGAACAAAAAAGTTAACAAAGAGATGAAATACACGTTAGTTGCCCCGCAAGAAGCTGACTTTAAACAAAATAAAATTTCAATTGATTCGCCTATTGGTCAAGCACTATTAGGCAAAGAAGTGGGGGATGTGGTTCAGGTAACCGTTCCCGCCGGAAAATTGGAACTTGAAATCAAAAACATAGAACGAAATTAATACATATGAAAATTGCAGTAATTGGAACAGGTTACGTGGGATTAGTTACCGGAACAGCATTTGCTGATTCGGGAAATAATGTAATCTGTGTAGATAACAATCAACAAAAACTAGAAGCACTTAGAGCAAATAAAATTCCGATTTATGAACCGGGTTTAGAAGTTCTTTTTGAGAGAAGTGTGCGTGAAAAGCGCCTTCATTTTACAGATAATCTTGAGTATGCTGTTGATAACTCAGATATCGTTTTTTTATGCCTACCAACTCCTCCCGGTGCGGATGGTCAAGCTGATTTAAGCTTTGTACTCAACGTTTCCGGTGAAATCGGGAAAATCATGAAATCGTACAAGGTTATTGTTAATAAAAGTACCGTTCCTGTTGGAACTGCTGATAAAGTTCGTGCTCGAATTGCAGCTGTAACTGATATTGCATTTGATGTAGTTTCCAATCCAGAGTTTTTACGTGAAGGAGCCGCTGTAGAAGATTTTGTGAAACCTGAACGAGTAGTAATTGGTTCATCAAGTGAGCGTGCTACCAAATTGATGGAACAGCTTTATGAACCATTTGTTCGCTCTGGAAATCCAATCATTGTGATGGATGAACGTTCATCTGAGTTGACCAAATACGCTGCAAATGCTTTTCTAGCAACCAAAATTTCGTTTATGAACGAAATTGCAAACGTTTGTGAATTGGTTGGAGCAAATGTGGATAATGTAAGAAGAGGTATCGGTACAGATACTCGAATTGGTAAACGTTTTCTATTTGCAGGTATCGGATACGGTGGATCATGTTTCCCAAAAGATGTTCAAGCTCTTGATTATACTTCAGATGAGTACGGATATAATTTCAGCATTTTGAAAGCGGTAATGGGAGTAAACGATCGTCAAAAACTTTCTATAGTTGGAAAAATTGATAAACATTATGGCAACGATGTTAAAGGTAAAACTTTTGGTGTTTGGGGATTAGCATTTAAGCCCGAAACCGATGATGTTCGAGAAGCACCAGCAATTTATATCATCAAAGAATTATTAGCTCGCGGTGCAACGGTTAAAGCTTATGACCCTGAAGCCGTTCATACTTTCAAGATGGCAGTAGGTGAAGCAATTGCATCTCAAGTAGAATTTGTAGGGAATCAAAAAGAAGCCATTCAAGGAGTGGATGCCCTTGTAATTTGTACCGAATGGAATGAGTTTCGTCGTCCCGACTTTGATGAACTCAAGGCTAGTTTAAATCAACCGGTAATTTTTGATGGTCGAAATCTATATGATTTAAATCGCATCAAAGAAGCCGGATTCACCTATTATTCTGTAGGGCGACCCAATGTCAACTAATAGAAAAAAACGCGTTTTAATTACAGGTGGAGCCGGTTTTTTAGGCTCCCATCTGTGTGACAAATACTTAGGTAATGGTTGGGAAGTTATCGCTATGGATAACTTATTAACCGGAAATATCGAAAATATTTCTCATCTAATCGGAAGAGATGATTTTCAGTTTATTAAACATGACGTAACCAATTATATTCACGTTTCTGGCGAACTTGACCTGATTCTACATTTTGCTTCACCGGCTTCTCCGATTGATTACCTGAAAATGCCGATACAAACCTTAAAAGTAGGTTCACTCGGAACACATAAGGCTTTAGGTTTGGCAAAAGCGAAAAATGCTCGTTTTTTGTTAGCGTCAACCAGTGAAGTTTATGGCGACCCACTCATTCATCCACAAAAAGAAACCTATTGGGGAAATGTAAATCCAATCGGTATGCGTGGAGTTTATGACGAAGCTAAGCGATTTGCAGAAGCTATGACTATGGGCTATCATCGTTATCACGGTGTTGATACACGAATTGTGCGCATTTTCAATACTTATGGACCCAAAATGAGATTGGATGATGGACGTGCCCTTCCAACGTTTATGGCACAAGCACTACGAGGAGAGGACATCACAGTATTTGGTGATGGTACACAAACACGCTCTTTTTGTTATGTGGATGATTTAGTGGAAGGTATTTATCGTTTATCTCAGTCAGATTATGTATATCCGGTAAATATTGGCAACCCTGATGAAATTTCGATTATGGATTTTGCGAAAGAAGTTGCAGAATTAACCGGAAGCAAATCTAAGATTATCAACAAACCCCTACCCCAAGATGATCCAAAAATTCGTCAACCTGATACAACAATTGCGGAGTCTGTGCTTAATTGGCAAGCAATTGTGCCGAGAAAAGAAGGATTAAAACGAACTTTGGATTATTTTAAACAAAAAGTATAATCTGTGAAAAATGGCACTGTAACGCATAGTATCCACTCACCAAATGGTAAGCTTGATCACGAACCAACTGCTTATGACCGATTTCAAAAGTATTGGTGGTTGGTTCGCAGAAAGTTATGGCTTGTATTGCTATTCGGTGCCGCTTTTTCTATCTACAAATACAATCAAATTCTAAAAATTCGGGAGATTTACAGTTCTGTAAGTACTGTAATTTTAGACGGAAGTTCAACTGACCGAGCCGTTGCTCTACTTGGAATTCCGGGTGCACGTTATGGATATCAAAACGAACAGTATATTCTTCGATCTGATAAGCTGGCGAAGCAAGTTGCACAAAGTTTGATAAATAGCTTTAATACCAAGCAACAACCTGATACACTTGATATACTTAAAGGTAGTTTAGGCACAATTGCTAAAGTAG
>CAZIQX010000240.1:3907-4528 GCA_964541325.1 uncultured Chitinophagales bacterium
ATTGCTAACGTAGATTTAGTAGCACGTAGACTACAAGGAGCTGTACGATTTGTATTTGAAGAAGAGAATAATATTATCAGAATTCAGGCAACAGCTTACGATCCTGTTGAAGCATCAAAAATTTCTAATGCTTATGCCCAAACGTACAGAGAGTTTAATATTGATCAAAGTAGAGCTCAGATTTTAGAAACGAAAGATTTTCTATCTAAAAAGATTTCTGAATCAGGTGACTCATTAATAAGTCTTGAATTTCAAATTCTAGACTTTTATAAGACAAATGCATTTACGAATTATGATATTTCTACTGAGAATACTCTTAATCAAATCTCAGAACTGTATAAGCAAGCAGATAATGTACGTATTGAGCAAGTAGCAAATTTAGAAGAGATTAAGGCAATAGATTCAACATTAACATATTCAAGAAGTAAAGAAACAGATTTTCTAGTTAATTCTACAGACAATTTTATTGAACATTTTAATCAAAAGATTATTGAATTAGAATTACAAAAAGAAGAACAACTTACGCAATTAGGAAATATTGGCGATACATTAAATCCTACACTAAAAGTAATTAGCGATAAATTAACTATCTACAGAGAAGAACCCACTTCTCACGATAAT
>CAZIQX010000241.1:0-4509 GCA_964541325.1 uncultured Chitinophagales bacterium
CTTTATACCTTTTCAAAAATGCAAACCCTTCTCCTCGCCACAAAGAATAAAAACAAAGTGTTTGAATTTTCAGAGTTATTAAACCCATTGGGAATTCATGTGTTAAGCGCAACAGATTTTCCTGATCTTCCTGATGTAATTGAAGATGGTGATACATTTGAAGCCAATGCAGTTAAAAAAGCCCAAACCATTTCCAAAATAACAGGTTATCCAACTCTAGCCGACGATTCCGGTTTATTGGTCGATGCCTTGCAAGGCGCACCGGGAGTGTATTCAGCACGATATGCGGGTGAAAAAGCAAGTTACAGCCAAAATGTGGATAAACTTCTCCATGAGCTTTCAAAAAAAGGGGATTTCCCGTTTTCTGCTCACTTTAAAACAGTGCTTTGTTTGGTACATGATGAACAAGTTACCTTCTTTGAAGGGGAGTGTCATGGAGTGATTATTCCCGAGAGAAAAGGTGAAAAAGGATTTGGTTACGATCCAGTTTTTGTTCCAAATGGATATAACCAAACATTTGCTGAGATGAGTGCTGAAGAAAAGAATGCAATTTCGCATCGAGCAAGAGCAACCCAAGCATTTCTCGACTATATTAAGAGTGATTGTTAGTATCTATGAAAACGGAAAATCAATAGACGCTATCTATATCACGAATCTAAACAAACATCGGGTTTTTGTTAGTCATCCACCGTTGATTTGAATATTTTTGACATATAAAAATTGGTCAGTTTCTCGGAAAAACGCTTTTTTAATCCGAGTTTGGCAAACGTAATCATCACTAACGAAATCAACATCTTATGGATAGCAAAACCAGTTACAATGTAAACGGCGGTGGTAAATGTCCGTTTACAAGCGATATTGTAAATCATGCAGCAGGTCGTGGCCCTTCAAACCGTGATTGGTGGCCAAATTCGTTGAACCTCAACATCTTACGTCAGCATTCTGAACTTTCTAATCCAATGGGAGAAAAGTTCAATTACGCCGAGGAGTTTAAATCACTCGATCTTGAAGCCGTAAAAAAAGACATTTTTGAACTCATGACCACCTCACAAGATTGGTGGCCTGCCGATTATGGTCATTATGGCCCATTTTTCATTCGTATGGCTTGGCATAGTGCCGGTACGTATCGAATTTCTGATGGCCGCGGAGGTGCAGGTTCCGGTTCACAGCGTTTTGCTCCTCTGAACAGCTGGCCTGATAATGCGAACTTAGATAAAGCACGTTTGCTTTTATGGCCTGTAAAAAAGAAATATGGTCGTAAGATTTCCTGGGCTGATTTGATGATACTCGCCGGAAATTGCGCATTAGAATCAATGGGCTTTAAAACGTTTGGTTTCGCCGGTGGACGTGAAGACGTTTGGGAGCCTGAACAAGATATTTATTGGGGGTCTGAAACTGAATGGTTAGGTGATAAGCGTTATGAAGGGGATCGTGAGCTCGAAAATCCTTTAGCTGCTGTGCAAATGGGTTTGATTTACGTAAATCCCGAAGGTCCAAACGGAAACCCTGACCCGATTGCTGCTGCAAAAGACATTCGCGAAACCTTTGGTCGCATGGCCATGAACGACGAAGAGACCGTTGCTTTAATTGCAGGTGGACATACTTTTGGTAAAAATCATGGTGCAGCTGATCCCAGTAAATATGTTGGTCGTGAACCTGCCGGCGCTAGCATCGAAGAACAAAGCATGGGTTGGAAAAATAGCTTTGGAACTGGAAATGGTGAGTTTACGATAACTTCTGGACTTGAAGGCGCTTGGACAAAAACACCCACTCAATGGAGCAATAACTACTTTGAGAACTTATTTGAGTTTGATTGGGAACTTACGAAAAGCCCAGCCGGTGCTTATCAGTGGAAACCTAAAGGTGATGCCGGTGCAGGTTTAGTACCTGATGCACATAATCCGGAGAAAAAACACGCACCTGTAATGCTTACAACGGATTTATCACTTCGTTTCGATCCTGCATACGAGAAAATCTCTCGTCGTTTTTACGAAAATCCGGATCAATTTGCTGATGCATTTGCTCGTGCTTGGTTTAAATTAACTCACCGCGACATGGGGCCAATTGCTCGTTACTTAGGTTCAGAAGTGCCAAAAGAAGTATTAATTTGGCAAGACCCTGTTCCAGCAGTTGACCATGTATTGGTTGATGAAGCGGATATCTCAAAGCTTAAAAAAGACATTCTTTCAACTGGCTTGAGTGTTTCTGAGTTGGTTTCTACAGCTTGGGCATCGGCATCAACATTTAGAGGTTCAGATAAACGCGGTGGAGCAAATGGTGCTCGTATTCGTTTGGCTCCAATGAAGTTTTGGGCGGCTAATAATCCGGCACAACTCTCTAAAGTGGTAGATACTCTAGAAGGTGTTCAAAAAGCATTTAACGGATCTCAATCAGGTAACAAAAAAGTTTCCTTGGCTGATTTGATCGTGCTAGGAGGATGCGCTGCAATCGAAAAAGCAGCTAAAGATGCCGGGCACGATGTTGCTGTTCCATTCACTCCTGGCCGTACCGATGCATCTCAAGACCAAACAGATGTTGAATCTTTTGCCGTACTTGAACCAATCGCTGATGGTTTCAGAAACTATTTAAAAACCATTTTCAAAGTAACAGCTGAAGAGTTATTAATTGACAAAGCACAATTACTCACCTTAACTGCTCCTGAAATGACAGCAATTATCGGAGGTATGCGTGTATTAGGTGCCAATTATGATGGTTCAAACTATGGTGTTTTTACAGAGCGCCCGGGCAAATTAACTAATGATTTCTTCGTGAATTTGCTGGATTTTGGCACAACCTGGAAAGCATTAGACCCACATTCCTTGGTCTTTGAAGGTCGCGACCGCAGTACAGGTGAAGTAAAATGGCAAGGAACGCGTGTAGATCTCATTTTTGGTTCAAACACCGAACTTCGTGCAATTGCTGAAGTATATGGCTGTGAAGATGGCGAAGCCAAATTCGTTCATGATTTTGTAGCAGCATGGAATAAAGTCATGATGCTCGATCGATTTGATGTAGCATAATTCTTTACATCAAGAAATAATGAAGGCAGTTCCAAAACGAACTGCCTTTTTTTTACTTAAATCCAAATAGTGCAGGAAACAAAAAAGTAACCAATGCTGACCACGCACTATAAACCGGCAAATATCGGGCGATAGTTAACTCTACAAGGTTCAAATCTGATTTACCTTGAGTTGCTCTAAAGAGATGAACAGTAACGAGCATAATATTCACTAACATCAACAGATTGCTACCTAAAACGGCAAGACGATTTGGCGTAATACCCCATTCGGCAATTCTAAACACAATAGCAGAAAGAGCAATACCATTCACAACAATGGTTAAAATAGATAAGAGTAATAAAATCCAAATTCCCAAAGTGTTGTCTTTCTGTTTGCTGGTTTCTGAAACTGAAAACAAAATTAACGCCATAACACCAATCAAAAGAGCGTTAAATACAATCAGGAAATCGCGATCATTATACGGGTCTTTTCCGGTATACATAACTGCAACCAAATAAACTGAAAGCATCACCAAAACTAATGGAGTAAAGACCCGGGCAATAATTGGCGACACTTTATTCACCAATTGTGGATTTATCGTCACAAAAAAACAGGCTAACACAGGAATGGCAGCCAAGCCCCAAACACCTATATTTCGCATATAAAACGCTGCAATATCAAGACCAATCAGCTCAAATAAACCAATGGTGATACCGGTTAAAATACCGCCTGAAAGCATCAAAACGGCAATCATCACCAAAAAATCTCCATTAAAGCGCAGGAATTGTATGCGTTGATCATAATTTGAAACCGAAGCCCCGGTAAAAATGAAGCCTAGCACTGTCCAAAGAAAAATGGGTAAATGAATGCCTGCTAAAATTAAGGTGTGACTTCCCGGTTCGTTGGGTAAGAGATTGATATACAAGGCAGAACCAGCAAAAATGAATCCTGCCAAACCAATAAATTTTGTTGATAAACGATGTCTCCAGGCAAAATATCCTGTCAGAGCCGGAAAAATGATAAAACCAATATTTCGCGGCATATAATAATCGTAATCGATAGTAATCAAATCAGGTAATTTGGCAATGAGTCCGGCAAAAAATGCAAGGGTTAGAACCATCAGCCATTCTTTTTTGGTGCCCCAAGCCACAGAATCAGAGTCGGATTTTAGGCGCTCATTCCAAACTTGCAAAATGGGGTTATCGTGATGTTGATCATAGATTTCAAAAAATGCTGCTTTAAATGCAGATTTATCTTCGCGGTATAGTATTTCAAGCTCCGCAGGCTTGTTGATGTAAGGGATTAGATTCATAAATGGTGTAATTTTAAGTTGTAAAGTTGTATTTAAAGAAGTTGTAAAGGTTTAAAGGCGTAGAGGTGTAAAGTAGGAGTATGGAGTAGGGATTAAGGACTAAGGGGATTTTTGATTGGTGATGTATGATGTATGATTTAGAATTAAAGGCCGAAAGACAAAAGCTGAAGGCTGAAAGAATTTTGAAATGACTACCAT
>CAZIQX010000242.1:0-675 GCA_964541325.1 uncultured Chitinophagales bacterium
GTAAAGAAAGCAAGTATATACGTCCCAAGTTGGCATTAACCTGATTCGAATAACCCGGAGCTCCAATAAATAATTCCGGTTTCGAGTCGCCGCTTACATTGGCTTTTCTGAGAACTGTTCCAAGTCGCTCATTTTCTGTAGTTCCCGAAAGAGTGGCAAAAGGAGTTAACGTAACCGTTTGTGCGGATACACGATGCGCAAGTTGAACACCCAAAAGTATCAACAGAGTAAATAAATACTGTTTTCGCATGTGTTTGTAGCTGTTTATTCGATACGCTTACGTTTAGTTTTGAGCCTCGTAATAGGTATGGTTTTTTTCGTTTAAGTTCAAGTTAAAGAACTACTTTTCAAGGCATTTCACCGATTTTTTCAATTAGATTGTATCAACAAAAAAAGGCAACCTGAATGAACAGATTGCCTTTAAAAAAACTGGTTTCGGCTACTATTTCTTACCGTAACGTTTGTTGAATTTATCAACGCGACCATCACTGGTAATCATTTTAGCAGCACCAATGTAGAACGGATGGTTGGTAGAATCCACTTCAGGACGATACACGCCATCTTTGGTTTTCATCGTAGAACGAGTTACCATTTCAGTACCGTCGTTTAACATTACGGTGAGTTCTTTGTATTCGGGATGAATGCCTTTTTTCATGGTGTAAACTATTGAAATCT
>CAZIQX010000242.1:685-4414 GCA_964541325.1 uncultured Chitinophagales bacterium
AGAATATTTGTCGTTATTAAAAGAGCGAATTTATATGAATCAGACTTCTTCATCAAAATCGAACTGAATGCCCCCTAACATACTACCCAGCATATCTTTGTATGAAGTTCCTTCTTCATCGGCTTGTTTGCCCAATTTTGAATATTGATAGAGTGCTTCGAGAATAAACTCCATCATCACATACTGCATCGCTGAGTCGTTTTGATCGCCAAATTTTCCAGCTAACAATCGTAGGCCCGACACACGATCTAATTGTGCACGATACGCTGATTCAGACATCACATCTTCGAGTTCAACTGTATTTCCCTGAGCAAACCAATCCGTTACCACTTTATATACTTGTTCTGTTTTGGATGGGTCTTTTTTCTTTTTTTCAGGTTGAGGATGATCGAAATAGTTCACAAAAACTTCGCGTATTGCTTTGCCAATTAAATGTTTAGCAACATTTCCGGCACCTTCTTGTTCACCTTCATAAACCAACTCGAGTTTACCCGTTAAAGCGGGCAAAATCTGATATATATCTAATAACCGGGTTACCGTTTCTGTCTCGTTATTCCAAATAGCTCTTCGTTCAGCAGCAGAAACTAATTGCTCCATAGCAGAAATGCTCATGCGCGCCGAGATACCACTTTTTTGGTCAATGTATTCTGATTGGCGTCCTTCAAAGGCAATTGTTTCAATAATTTCTTTGATGAAATGCGGGACGCGAATCGAAACAGAGTCACGGTTCGTCCAAGCTTCCTGTTGGGTAATTTCGATTCCGTGTTGTAATTCTTTAGGATAGTGTGTGATAATTTGTGAGTCAATACGGTCTTTAAGCGGTGTGATGATATTCCCTCGATTGGTGTAATCTTCCGGATTAGCAGAAAAATAGATTCCAATATCCAAGGGCATACGAACCGTAAAACCGCGAATCTGAATGTCGCGCTCTTGCATAATATTTAGCAAGGCCACTTGGATACGAGGTTGTAAATCAGGTAGCTCATTAATCACAAATAAACAACGATTTGCACGAGGAATTAGTCCAAAATGAATCACTTCTTCATCTGAGAGATTTAATTTTTTTGTTGCAGCTTTTATGGGGTCTATATCACCAATTAAATCAGCCACGGTGGTATCAGGGGTTGCTAATTTTTCAGCATATCGTTCACTCCTATGAACCCAGTGGATTGGTGTTTCATCACCTTTAACTGAAACGATGTGTTTCCCATATTTTGAGATAGGATGAAAAGGGTCGTCGTGGAGTTCAGAGCCCTCAATTTCGGGCATGTATTCATCTAAAAGCGAAACCATACTACGCAACAGGCGTGTTTTTGCCTGACCGCGTAAACCAAGCAATAGAATATCGTGCTTAGCTAAAATGGCTTGAATGATTTGGGGAATTACCGTTTTGTCGTAACCCAAAATTCCCGGAAATAAGGTTTCATGTTCTCGAATTTTTCGTATCAGATTTTCTCGTAATTCTTGTTTTACACTGCGTGATTTCCAGCCGGATTTTCTGAGTTCGCCTAAGGTTGAAATGGTGGTATGCATCATAGATTTTTAAATTTAATGAACAACAAAACGGTTATACGTTTATAAATCGTTCAGATTATAACACAGATTTTCGTTGCAAACGATGAATAGCCTGAACTAATGCCTGAGTTTTTACTTCGGTTTCTTGCCATTCTTGTATGGGGTCTGAATCGGATGTAATAGCTCCTCCAACTCCATAAAACAATTCATTATTTTTAATCACTGCTGTTCTGATTACCACATTAAATTGAGCATCATGCTGTGGACTAATACATCCAATTGTTCCTGAATAGATATTGCGTTGATAGGTTTCGAGTTCATCTATTACACGCATGGCTTCAATTTTAGGAGCCCCGGTCATGGAGCCCATCGGGAAAGCAGCTTTCAAGACATCAAATAAGGTTTTATGAGGCAAAATCTCAGCTTTTATTACCGACTCCATTTGATGAACCGTAGCGTAAGAATGAATTGCAAATAATTTCTCGACTTTAACGGAACCGGGTTTAGCCACTCGATTAAAATCGTTTCGTACCAAATCTACAATCATCAGATTTTCAGCCTTTTCCTTTTCAGATGATTGTAATTCGTGAATTTGGCGGGCATCATCCTGATAATTAGATTGTCTCTTTCGAGTCCCTTTAATGGGTCGAGATTCAATTAGATGGCCTTGTTTGATAAGAAAAACTTCCGGTGATGCCGAGCAAATCGCCCAATCTCGCGTTTGAATAAATGCTGCCATGGGAACCGGTCCACAATCTCGCATCGCCTTATACAACTCAAACGGTTCTCCTTGAAAGGGGTATCGAATTAGTCGGGAAAGATTTACCTCATAAACACGTCCCTCGCGAATAAACGCTTGAATTTTTTTGATTTTTTGGGAATAGGATTCAGGTGTCTCGTCACAAATAGGTGTTCCAATTTTGATCGTTCTTTTACTACTTGGCACATCAGGTATCATGGAAACATCACCTTGAATAACTTGCACGAAAGGATGTTCAGGCGTTTTTTTCAGTATGAGTTGGGGCTCCATCAACCAAACGTGAGGAAGCCCAATCGGATTGGGATTCGTTGATTCTAGACGCTCAAACGCATTTTTTGCATCATAGGAAATGTACCCAAACAACCAGACACTTGTGCTGAACAGGGACTCGAAATCAGAAAGATTAGTCTGTGTAAGCTCTTGAATAACATGTAGCTTTTTAGGAAATGCCGCTACATAACTTGCACCTGAATCGTCCTGTGATTCTAAAATTACTAAAGGCGTTAGTTGAGCTAAACTGTGAAGAATAGCATCCCAATTTTCCAAATGCAAAAAATCACGATTCGAGTACATAGGCGTGTTCCAATCGCCAACGGTTGAAGGCTTGGATTAAATCTACCGTTTTCTTGGAATAGGTAACAGCTTTTGCTTGGAATAGTTCGGGCATAAATGCACCGCGTGAAGCATTAAAAAGTATTATCTCAGCATGCTTGGATAAGGTTTTAAAAGGTTGCGCAATAGGCCTAACAACCATTTTCCCCTCTTCTAAAAATTGACAAAAGTCTTGGAGAGTTGTTCCTAACAAGGCATCGCAGTTGCTATCCGGATAATAAAACATGTTGTCGATAAACCATCCCAGGCAAGCGTACGAGGTTTCTGAAATATTACCCTGCATATTGGTTTGCAAAGCTAGATTCCCTCCTTTATGATACGCTTCTTGTTGTGCCAAAATAGAATTTACACCATTTAACCACTTAACTGAGGAAGGCATTACTTGATTTGGAATTCTGGGAATCGACACACTTACCAAATGAATTGAAGATGAATCATCAGCATGTTTTTGCAAAAGTATGCCAACATCGGCTTCACTTTTATGCTGAATTTGATAGGCGTTACCTTGTTTTCGCCAAACCATGATTCTAACCCGAAGACTCGAATGAAACATATTCCGTTTAAGAAACTCGACTAATTTTTCTTGACGTAAGAGATCGGGATAATCAAGCTTTAAAATGGCACAACTGTTTTCGAGGCGTTGAAGATGTCGTTGAAAAGCACAAATTTTGCCATTTTCCAACAAAAATGTAGTAAAAAAGCCATCAGCATGAAGAAATGCGCGATTTAGAACTAATTCTGACGATTCCTTTGACAGAAGTTCTTCATTAAGAAAAACATACTTTAGGGATTGTGAACCCATGCTTTCAGAATTTCCTGAAGTTCTTCTTTATTTCGATAAC
>CAZIQX010000243.1:0-2093 GCA_964541325.1 uncultured Chitinophagales bacterium
ACCCAGAAGGAATGCGAGTAAAAGAAATGGTGCGATAACTTTCATAACTATTGATTTGGTTTATGTGCCCGAGAATATAGTTGGATTTTGCTTGCCTCACTAAAATCGATGCAAGTATTTTAACTATTTGAACATCGTACTCTCAGCCTTTTGTTGAATCTTCGATTACAAAAATAGTGAAGCGAAAAAGAATGAACTTTGTTAGTATGATCTTGCATAAAGATATCAACTCATATTAGCAGGACTCATAGCATTTCGAGTGTAATGAGTCTTTAAAAAAATACATTATCTACTTTCAAACGGAATAAGTTCACATTGAAACTTAGGAGTACTACTTAAATCTACTTTGCATTATATCGAGCCAATCTAAGGCACCCTTCACCTTAATCCAAGCCGGTAAAGCTAACTGAACATAGATATCAGCTTCTGATTCGCCACCTAACATATAGGTGCTGGGCACATTAGGATTCATCGTTTTGGATACTAGTCCTTTGATAATATGTTTATTTCGTTTATTGGCGTTAGAAAGTAGTTTTCTTGATTTTGGAGTATCACCCTCTGTTTTAAATACATATAAAACATGAGTAAATAACCACATCGCTCTTGATTCTTCTTCAAACATCGTAAAATATTTCAAGAACTTTTCGTCATTGTCCGTTTCAATCAAATTAAGTAATAATACATCTCGAACACCTTGGTTGTCATTGGGATTTAATTCGATCATTTCCTCTAATAGTTGAATTGAAGCATTGATATTTCCCAAATTATAGAGTGCATTGGCATAATAATGTAGACATCGCATATACGGTCTGGTTTCATGTAATCCCCAAAAGTACCCTTTGCTTCGTTCTAGGAATTCCCCACCAAATATTCGTTTCCCAATTTCAATACCTTTTTCCAAATAGGTTAGAGAAAGGGCTTCAGATGATGATGTAGTGGCTAAAAACTCATAGGCTTCGATACAATCAGGATCAAGATGTAACGCTTTTTCTATAGTCTTTTTAGCTTTAGCAGGGGGTAAATTGTAAGCTGCCTCAACTAAATCCTGAGCTTTTTCCTTATTGGTGAGTTTCATATCAGGAAATGTGGGAATTGTATTGCCTAAAAGGCCACTAAGGAATTGGTTTAGTTCATCTTCAGATTTAAAATCTTGCCTTTGCAACAGTCGTTGAAGGTCTTTCATGGGGTCGTTAGACTTATTTTTCATAGTTACTTATTGAATTGTTCCACAGTGTATTTCAGTTCCATTTACACGATAGTACGCATAATTTCCTTTCAGAAACAAACCTGCACGCATAACGCCATCAATTGGTTTATTGAATAGTGTGACCACAAAAAATCGAGCCGACTCACCGGCTAATACCGTTTTTTCCAAGATTGCTTTTGAGTGAAGATAATCATCCAAAAACGATTTTACATCTAATCCATAATCAAAGTTTACTTCATGTTTAATTAGAGCCGGTTCGTTAGGTAATACAAGTCGAAACGTTCGTTCGGGAGACACAGGAAGTACCGTTGGGGCGTCGGGGAATATCAGATTGAAGGTTAAGGTTCGGTCTGTTTCGTTGCGAATATCTGTCCAAAAAACAGCATAAACAACCGATTCGCCAAGTGGTGAGGTATATGTAAAACCGCCTTTAGGCAAACTATTTTTGATATAGAGTTTGCCATTTTCGCCAAATACATATTCTAAATGGGTATCAATAAAAGCTGGATTTGCAAGAGGTTGAATAAGTAGGGTATCCTGTTTATTCAGCCTATTAACTACAACGGGTGATAAATCAGTGTTTACAGAGGGTGACTTACTACAGGATAAAACAAGGCTTAGAGTTAAAAAAGAAAACATGAATTGAATTCGCATGTTTGGAAAGTAAGTATAAAAGCCATGATTCGTTTAATAACTTTCCCAAACATATCCCGGATTGCAGGTCAAGCCCGCAATGACAGTATACAAACCGTCATGCCTGACACGTTCAGGCATCTCGCAACCAACTTTTGAGTTCATCCAGCGCAAGCGTACCCACGACTAACAGTCATTGCCCTGACTGTTAGTCGTAAATGTAAGTGCTGTACCATTTATGCATGTTTTCACG
>CAZIQX010000243.1:2193-3621 GCA_964541325.1 uncultured Chitinophagales bacterium
GCCCTGACTGTTAGTCGTAAATGTAAGTGCTGTACCATTTATGCATGTTTTCACGTTCACATGCAGGACTCACAGAGCTCAAAGCGCTGTGAGTCCTAAAAAAAAACTCCCCAAACATTTCCCGGATTGCAGGTCAAACCCACATTAACAGTATACAAACCGTCTTGCCTGACACGTTCAGGCATCTCGCAACCAACTTTTGAGTTCATCCAGCGCAAGCGTACCCACGACTAACAGTCATTGCCCTGACTGTTAGTCGTAAATGTAAGTGCTGTACCATTTATGCATGTTTTCACGCTCACATACAGGACTCACAGAGCTCAAAGCGCAGTGAGTCCTAAAAAAAAACTCCCCAAGTATTTCCCGGATTGCGAGTCAATCCGCAATGACGTTCAAACTCAAACTATCACACAGAACAATAATTTTCCGTATTGGCACCCTCAACGAGGCAACTATTTTCCAGTATATTATTTAAGACCACGTTTTTTCAATTCATCATGAATGGCAATATAGTGCTTGGGCTTTTTTAAAAACGCATAAATAAGTACCAAAGGAATGATACTTACTAATCCCCAGGTATTGGCAGCCGCACTGTAAACGAGAATACCAACCAGAAAGCCAATAAAAAAGGCATCGATAAGAGGAGAGGGTTTATTCGCTTTTTCATGTGCCAACAATTCGGCATCTGTCATTTTTGAAAGCTCAATAGGATTCATGTGTTTTGGGGTGAGGATTGTTGAGGAGTAGAACGGTAAACCGATTGGGAAAGTAACGATAAACAAGTTAATTTCGAAAATATCACTTACTAAAGTCGTTTTTTTTCCGCACTTGCTGCAATCGTTTTTTCAAGGCGTGCTCGTTGTGTTTTCTCCTGTTTTGCACTCATTATCCAATGCCTAATCGTTTTTTGATAGGAGGGTGCTTGTTGATTAAAGAACTCCCAGGCAGAAGGATAGGCTCGAAAATGCTCCAACCACTCCGCTGACCATTCAACCGTATCTCTTTCAAACGAATATCCTTTTGTATGCTCTTCTTTTCGAATATGGAATACATGAAGTCCGGTCGGTTTCATAAGCCCTGCATTCGTTAGAGACTCGACTTTTTTTATGTTGACCGCACTCCAAATGCTATTGGGTTTTCGGGGTGTAAAACGAATGCAATACCGTTCATCATCCATAGATCTCCTTACGCCATCAATCCACCCGAAGCACAAGGCTTCGTCAACCGACTCCGACCAAGTCATGGAAGGTTTACCGCTGCCCACTTTATAAAACCCGACGATGATTTCCGTTTCTGTATCGTGATGTGCTTCAAGCCATTCCCGAAACTGGAGTTGATGTTCAAAAAAATGTGCTTGCATAGTCAGTGAGTGTTTGGGTTCGATGAATCTATTTACGTACAGTGCTATTAAATCAACCTAACGACTGA
>CAZIQX010000243.1:3631-4400 GCA_964541325.1 uncultured Chitinophagales bacterium
CAATAAGTTACCGTTAGGGTCAAGTATGGCAAATTCTTTTTGTCCCCAGGGTTTTGCTTGTAGCTTTCCATTAGGATGAATGGAAACATGGTTATCCAAAAGCGTTTGATAGAATTGGTCGATGTCGGTTGTTCTAATATAAACTTGCCCATAGTTTTGTTTTGGATCAAGTTCTTTAAACTCAAAGAAGTGAAGTTCAATCTGGTCTTTTCTAATCATCAAATAATTGCCATAATCTGATATTTCATGAAACATCAAATGGTTCAAGTAAAATTCTTTAGTTGCGTTTTTATCTCGCATGGGCAATTTTGGATGTATGTCAGTGAGCATAGGTTACGAATCCATTGAATAAGTAAAGTGAATGGCATTCAACTCGTGACTAAACGCAGTTTTTCTGTAAAAGCGAATTGCATCCATATCGTCAGCTTCGGCTTCAACATAGACTTCATGATAGCCGTTCTGTTTACAATAATCACAAACAGTTGAAATTAATGTTTTTCCCAATCCTTGTCCTTGATGCTTAGGGGATATTGCAACATCGTAGATATAAGCGATTGGTTTTTCGGTATAATAACTTTGCAAGGTATAGATAGTCAACCCTCCAACTATGGTATGATTAACGGTAACAATAAAAACCATAAAATCCTCATGTGACAGAACGTTAAGCAAGTGAGTATCATGGGGAATTGGATATTCATGCTCTAAAACATCATTAAACAATTCAAGCAGCTTTTTGAATTCATGGATGTCGGTAGAGTTTAATTTCTTG
>CAZIQX010000244.1:0-4394 GCA_964541325.1 uncultured Chitinophagales bacterium
CACTCTAAACCTTTAAACCTCTACAACTTTATAACTTTTGCTAACACCTTACACCTTACACCTTACACCTTTTTAATTATGCCAATTCATGTTCATCCTTTTGAACGCCCAATTCCACCGGAACCGGATAATCACCCGTAAAGCAAGCCGTACAATAATCATGATGCGACGAATTCGCTTCTTTAACGGCATGAACCAATCCAAAAGGCGAGAGGTAATTCAAGGAATCTACTCCTAACGCTTCTGCAATTTTTTGAACATCCCGGTCGTGAACATTTGCAATTAATTCTTCACGACTAGGAAAATCCATGCCATAAAAACAAGGCTCGATAATTGGTGGAGAACTCACCATAAAGTGAACTTCAGCAGGATTGGCTTCTCGAATCATATCTACTAAATATCGGGAAGTTGTTCCGCGAACGATAGAATCATCCACGATGATAACCGGACGCCCTTCTAAAACGCCCCGAACCGTGTTAAACTTGGTTCTTACTTTTAGTTCACGAGATTGCTGTCCGGGAGAGATAAACGTTCTACCCACATAGTGGTTTCGGATTAAGCCGATTTCATATTTGCACCATTCGCCCAATTTCTGGCTTTCATGCGCATACCCTAAAGCAGCCGTGTTGGAACTATCCGGAACCGAAATCACAATTGGTTGCATGGTTGGTTCATTTTTTAAAATCTTGGATACCGGAAACTCACGAGCTAAATATTTCCCAATTTTGCGACGCACTTTATCTACATTTTCACCAAAAATGCGTGAATCAGGTCGAGAAAAATAAACGTATTCAAAAATACACTGAGCAGTTCTTGATCCAGGTTTGGGTGTCAAGAATAGTGATTGAGGTTCCTGTGATTCAATAGCATTTCGGTCGATGATGAGTACTTCACCGGGTTCTACATCACGTATATACTCTGCACCGATAATGTCAAACGCACAGGTTTCAGATGCAACCAAAAAGGCATTATCTTTTTTCCCTAATGCAAGTGGACGAAATCCATTAGGGTCGCGCACCGCAATAAGTTTATCATCTGTTAATATTACTAAACAGAAAGCACCTTGAACTTGTGCTAAGGCATCCATGATTTGGTCAATCTGATTCTTCTTTTTAGAATGTGCAATCAAATGCAAAATGACTTCGGTATCGGATGTTGTCTGAAATAAAACACCTTCTTCGGTAAATTTTTGGCGTAACTGTCTGGCGTTCGATAAGTTACCGTTATGACCAATCGCTAAGTTTCCATCTCGATAATGCACGCGAAATGGTTGGATATTCATCGGGTTTTGAGATGAGCCCGACGTGGAATAGCGATTGTGCCCAATTGCAGCATTTCCAGCTAGTTTATCGGTAAGAATTTTTTTGTCATCAAAAACATTGAGAACCAAGCCAAAATCCTTATGCATAGGCATCACAGGCATGTTTTTTTCGCGACTAAACGTTGCACTTACGATACCAGCGGATTCCTGACCGCGATGTTGAAGAGAGTGTAAGCCAAAATAGGTGAGATGAGCTGCTTCAGGATGGTTGAAAATGCCGAAAATTCCGCAATAATCGTGTGGTTTATCTGACATGAGCCGGGTGAATGAAAACGTTGTGAGTTAAGCAAAGATAGGGCATTTCAGGTTCAATACCTGTAAAAATTGGGCTGATTTAACATCAAAGCATCCACAACTTTTCCACAAACTAAATAAAACTAACCACTCGCTAAATTTTCACAAATATTAGACAAGAGCTTATTACATTACACGCGCTAACGACGAAAAAACTCAGTGTGTACGTACGATGATCAATCAAAAATCACCAAAGATAGAGAATACAAAACTCGAGCAACTTCTTCATTTATTAACCAAAATCAATGCAGAGCTTGAATTAAACGCGATTTTGGCAACTATCATGGAATCAGCGAAAAATATCATGCAGGCCGAAGCTAGTTCATTAATGTTAGTTGATTCGGAAACTCACGAACTTATTTTTGCTGTTCCAACCGGCCCCGCTAGTGTTGATTTATCCGGAAAACGAATTCCGAAAGGCAAAGGAATAGCAGGTTGGGTAGCAGAAAACAATGAAGCCTTAGTTGTTAACGATGTAAAGAAAGATCCCCGATTTTTAGGTGATACCGACAAGTTTGTTACCCGAAACTTAGCCTGTGTACCCATGAGAAATGCAAAAGGTCAGGTTTTGGGTGTTTTGCAGGCTATTAATCGCGTAGAAGGCGATTTTCCTCAAGATGAATTGATTTTATTTAAAGCGTTAGCAGATCAAGCAGCTATAACCATCGAAAAAGCGCGATATCAACAAGATGCGCTCGATAAGCAGCGAATGGAACAGGAAATTAGTCTAGCCCAAACCATTCAAGAAGGATTATTTCCTAAACGAATCCCTTCATTTTCAGGATTAGATATTGCCGGTCGAAGTCTTCCTGCTCGAGAAGTTGGTGGAGATTATTACGATGTGATTGAACTCAGTGGTGGAAGAGCGCTTATTATCCTGGCCGACATTTCCGGGAAAGGTGTTGGTGCATCGTTGGTGATGGTTGAATTACGAGCCATCATCCGATTGCTTGCTCATACAGATATCTCTTTTGTGGATTTGATGCACAAAGTGAATAACACATTGGTAGAAGATACACCGCAAAATACGTTTGTTACCCTATTCATTGCCATTATTGACCCAGCATCTAAAACAATTAGTTATTGCAATGCCGGACATAATGCGCCTTGGCTTATTCAAGGAGATACCGTTGTTGAACTTGATAAAGGTGGCCCAATTATCGGATTTATGAAAAATATGCCTTATGAAATTGCAGAAGTTCAAGCCGATGCAGGGCATAAATTACTTATCTACACCGATGGATTTTCTGAAGGTGAACGTGCAGACGGTGAACAATTAGGTGAGGAACAATTATTGGATTTGTTTAAACATGCACAAGGTTCTGCTTTACAACAGCTTGATTTTCTGTACAAAAAACTGGATGAATTTGTAGCCGGGAATGAACCTAACGACGATAGAACAGCTATCGTAATTACTTGCGGATAGAACCCTATGGCAAAAGCTCGTTCACAATTTGAATGTACACAATGCGGTTATACCGCTTCGAAATGGTTAGGAAGCTGCCCAAGTTGTCAAAGTTGGAATACATTTGAAGAAGTAGTTATCCAAAAAGAAATCGCAACAGCGCACAAAGCTAAATTACAGGCTGTTTCAACCCTAGAAAAACCAATTAAAATTTCTGATATATCTTTTGATGAGGCCGCTAGAGTGCACACCTACATACCCGAGTTGGATCGTGTACTTGGGGGTGGCTTTATGCCGGGTTCATTCGTTTTGTTGGGAGGAGATCCGGGAATTGGAAAAAGCACCTTAACCCTACAAATTGCTGGACGCGCACCCAAACTGAAGATTTTGTACTGTTCTGGTGAGGAATCAGCTGCACAAATTGGTCAGCGAGCACAACGTTTAGGGATTCGTTCGGAAAACCTGCACATCTACACGGAAACGGATTTGGCGTTGATTATTCAGCAGGCAACGCACATGAAACCCGATGTTCTTATCATCGACTCCATTCAAACCGTTTTCCGCACAGAATTAACCTCAATGCCGGGTTCTGTTGCTCAACTTCGTGAATGTTCTGCTTTATTAATGCGCTTAAGTAAACAGCAGAAGATTACAACCCTTGCTGTGGGGCACATGACTAAGGATGGTGAATTAGCCGGTCCTCGGGTTTTAGAGCACATGGTTGATACCGTTTTAATGTTTGAAGGGGAAAAAAACTACGCTTATCGATTGTTGAGAAGCCAAAAAAACCGCTTTGGCTCAACTAATGAAATCGGAGTTTTTGAAATGACCGAAACCGGATTAAAAGATGTTTTGAATCCATCACAACTTTTTTTACCGGAATATCAACGAGAAATTAGTGGTTCAGCTATTGTTTGTTCGATGGAAGGTAGCCGACCTTTGCTACTTGAAGTGCAAGCTTTAGTAACTGAATCTAGTTTTGGAACTCCACAACGTATGGCATCCGGATTTGATCAAAAACGATTGTCCTTGTTAATTGCCGTTTTAGAGAAAAGGGCTGGCTATTTTTTTGGAACTAAAGATGTGTTTTTAAATATTGCAGGTGGCATCAAAATACAAGAAACAAGCAGCGATTTAGGAATTGTTTGTGCATTAGCTAGTGGACTAACCGACCGGGTTATTCAAGCCAAAACAGCGATTTTAGGTGAAGTAGGTTTAGGTGCAGAAGTTCGTGCTATTCGCTCTATTGATCAACGTGTTCAAGAAGCAAAAAAAATGGGGTTTGAAGCAGTGGTAATTCCAAAAGCCAATGCGTTTAAGCAAAAAATTGGTATTAAAATAGTGGAAGTTGAAACCGTTAGTGAGGCTTTGGAC
>CAZIQX010000245.1:0-4311 GCA_964541325.1 uncultured Chitinophagales bacterium
CAACGTATCGACAAAGCGCAATCGGAAATGGCAGCATCATGGTTTATTACTGGTCGTGCACGAAACGGTGAAATGCAAATTAATCAAGTTGGAGCTAGAAGAACTTTAAAACTGTTAACCGATACCCGATTTCAATGGATTGCTTTTAATCATGATACCGGAGTTTTTTCGGGAAGCGGTGGTGGAACATATTCAGCAAAAGATGGCACGTATATTGAAACGATTGAGTTTTTCTCTCGTGATTCTTCTCGGGTGGGGGCGGTTTTACCCTTTGAGTTTGAATTAAAAAATGAAGAATGGCATCATAAAGGTTTGAGTAGCAAAGGCGAACCTATCTATGAAATTTGGTCGAAATGGGTAAAAATCAACCATTAAAAGCGTATTCGTAAACCTGTTCCGGCAAATATGGATGGTGCTTGAATATCCATATCAGAAGTATAAGTATAGGCGAAAGCTACATCCCAGGCTATATAATAAAACTGAAAACTGAGTCCGGCAGAAACTTGCTCAACGTTTGGTCCTTGAGTTAGCATTCCCGCTCTTACAGGTAAAAAAGGAAGTACATACAATTCGGAAAATAAACTGAGTCGTAAGAGTTGTTCATTGCCCATAGAGGTATTTAAGCCATAGTGTGCATCAGCGCCTAGTTTTAACCAATCGTAACTTAGTGAAATTCCGGCGTGTGCTTGCATTGGCAAAATAGCTGTAACTAAGCCATTTTCTGGTGTTTCTGATAGGCTTCTTTCTACTAACTCTTGATTTGATAGAAATAGATACGTGTCAGTTAACCCTAAAGTAGGTTGATGTGATAAACTAAAAACAGGTTCACTTGCAATAAACGGAATTGTATCCTGAACTAATGTTCTTAGTTGTTGCGACTGATTCAAATTTATAAAGCCGATGTCGGTAATACTCATTCCAAAACGAAGTGCACGACTAACAGGTTTATGTGCTCTAACTTCACTATAACTTGAAAAAAAAGGGATTTCATACGTTAACCCCAGATTAATTCCGGTGCCAATTCCCACTGAAGCCGGTAATGCGGAGGTATTTAATGCCACATCATTCCAAGGGTTACGGATGGTTGTAGCCATATTTTCAATAAACCGAGATGCATTCCCAAACGAAGAAATACTCAAATTCCGAATTCGATTACCGTTAGCTTTTTGCATGATTTCAGATGCAGAAACCTCCATATACGAATACGGAAGCATCACAGAGGCTGAAATCCCAAAATAAATCCGATTCAGACTAGAGGAAAGACCTTCAAGGTAATCCAGCGACGTTGCGAGTCCTAAGGTGACTTCATTCCAGTTCATCAACGTTTGAGAATAGTTCCGTTCCGAATTATCAGCAATCAGTGCCGAATTATTAATGTAATAATCTCTACTGATAGCATTAAACCCAATACTTCGGTTTCGGATTTGAACGCCCCAAGCCCATGAGGCATTTGTGAACGCAGCTCCAAATAGTTGAACCGATGTTTCTCGTCTCCAATTTTGGGATACATTATTTTCAAAATCTTCCGCAGTAAATGGTGACAGCCAGGAATTGTCCAATAAAACGGAGTCCATTACAACCGGTTCGAGCCAACGAAAGGAAAATTCGTCTTTGTTCGTGCTCAAATTGCCGTTTCCACTTTGTAAAGCCCAACCGTGAAGCTCAATTACACGGCCATGTTTATAGGATTTCATCATTAAATTGGCGGGATTATGACTTAAAGCTGCCACACCATTCATCAACGAAATTCCACCGCCAGATACAGCAACAGCATGCGTATGAGTGAGATTTTGAGCAAGAATCTCGTTCACACCTAAGAAAAAACTTAGAACCAGAAAACTGAAACGTATCAAGTAAAAAGAAACTAGTTGATTTTTAAGATGATGCCGATAGGTATCAAACGGAATAAATAGGCAAATATCATCCCAGAATTTGTAATCGGGCAAATTTGAGCAATAATTTTTTCTGCCCGGCTGAATGAAAAAACACCGTAATTCTGGCATTATCACCGCTTCCCTCGGTCTGAAGTATTTTGCCTTTCCCAAATTTGGGGTGCATTACTTGAACACCTACCCTAAAGTCCTGTTCCTGAACATCATCATACTCAACCCGTGATTCTGTGGAAGCGCTGCGAGGGTTGATGTGAGTCGTAACTTTACGAACACCTAAACCAGGACGATCGTACTCAATAGCATACGAAGAGGTTGACGTGTAGGCTTCTGCATTTTGGCGCAATTCAGGTTTGCCACTTTGTTTGATGGTAGCGCCTGTTTCTGTTCGTACAAATGAGGCATCAATTTCATTGAGAAAACGAGAGCGAATCATGGGTTTTTCTTCACCATATTTATAACGAGCACGAGCATAAGAAAAATACAGTTCTTTTTGAGCGCGGGTGATGGCCACATAAAACAAACGTCGTTCTTCTTCTACATCAACTAAATCACCGGCATTTCTAGATTTCATAGGGAATAGTTCTTCTTCTAAACCCACAACAAAAACCACCGGAAATTCTAAACCTTTGGATGCGTGAATGGTCATCATAGTTACGGCCGGTTTATCTTCATCAAACTTATCTGAATCAGTAAATAAACTGATTTCTTGCAAAAACTGACTCAAAGAGCCACCCGGATTGCGCTTTTCAAAGAAATCCATCGCGTTTAACAATTCCATTACGTTATCACGGCGCGATAAAGCTTCATCGGTGTTTTCCTGAACATATTGCTTCAAATAGCCACTGTCATTAAGCAAATGATGCGCAAAATTATACAGTGAATCTCTTCCAACTTGAGCTTGAAATTCCTGCATTTGTTTTACAAAATCCGCAATTGCTCGCTTTCCACCTCCATGTATGGATACCGAATCGATATCCAGCATGGTTTCCCAAACCGACTTATCGAATCGTCGAGCTTCCTCGGTAACAGCTTGCAGCGATTTTGCGCCAATTCCTCGAGGTGGTTCGTTGATAATGCGCGTCAAACTTTCTTCATCACGAGGATTCACCATCAATTTTAAATAGGCAAGGGCGTCTTTAACTTCTTTTCGTTGATAAAAGGAGAGACCGCCCACCAATTGATATGGCATATTTTTACTACGAAGAGCATCTTCAAATACTCGCGACTGAAAGTTGGTTCGGTACAAAATGGCAAAATCGTTGAGTTTGTAACCACGCCTCATTCGAAGGTTATTGATATGATACGCTACTCGTGTAGCCTCATCCCGTTCATTGTAACTCTCCAGTAAAACAATCATCTCACCAAGAGGATTCTCCGTCCAAAGGGTTTTTTCCAACTGTTTTGAATTTACTTTTATGATGGAATCAGCAGCTTTTAAGATGGCTTGTGTAGAGCGATAGTTTTGCTCTAAGGGCACTTTTTTCGCATTTGGATAATCATTTTGGAAATCCAGAATATTGCTGATATCTGCCCCACGAAAAGCATATATGGATTGAGCATCATCGCCAACAACGCAAATATTGGCATGTTTTTTCGCCAACATACGCGTAACCGTGTACTGTGCCCGGTTAGTATCCTGATATTCATCGATCAAAATAAACTTAAAACGCTCCTGATATTTTTCAAGAATGTCGGGATATTTTTCAAATAACTCGATGGGTTTTACCAGTAAATCATCGAAGTCCATGGCATTGTTTTTTCGCAATCGTGCCTCATAAATCGGATAAACCTGTGCCGCAATATCATCCATCGTTGAACTAATGAATTTTCGTTTAAATTCATCCGGTGAAATGAGTTCGTTTTTAGCTGATGAAATTTTATGGCGAATAGTTTTTGGTTTGATTTCTTTGGCATCAAAGTTGAGCTCAGCTAAGATATTTTTTACTACTTTTTCTGAATCATCCGAATCATAAATTGAAAAATTGGCATTGTAATTCAGCTTTTCTGACTCAAAACGCAAAATTTTTGAAAAAATCGAGTGAAAGGTTCCCATCCACAATTTTTTAGCAACCTCATCACCAACCAATTTCCCGATTCGTTCCTGCATTTCTTTCGCCGCTTTATTGGTAAAAGTAAGAGCAAGAATTTCATTTGGATAGGCAACTTGCTGTTGAAGCATATAGGCAATGCGAAAGGTAAGTACCCGTGTTTTCCCTGATCCGGCACCGGCAATGATGAGCAAGGGTCCGTGAGTGTGACTAACCGCTTCGCGTTGTTGCGGATTGAGTCCTTTCAGGATGTTGTGTTCAGGTGCAGGTTGTGGATTATTGGAATCGAGTACAAAATTCTTCATGTAGAAGGTGTTAGTTGTAAGGTGTTAGGTTTTGGGAAAAGTTGTAAAGCTTTAGAGTAGTCAGTA
>CAZIQX010000246.1:0-4277 GCA_964541325.1 uncultured Chitinophagales bacterium
ATCATAAAAAAAATATGCGGTTAGCAAAGCAATTAAAAAGCTAAACAAAAAAGCAGACTACGCTTCTTTTTTGCAGAATGCGTTGAAAACCATTTTTAAGTCTTCGCTTACCTGCATCGCGTTTCTACCTTCTATACGCTGACGTGGAATCATCGCTTTAATTTCACCATCCACAAAAAAGGCAAATGATGGAGACGAAGGAGGGAATTGTGAAAAATATTCACGTGCACGAGCGGTGGCTTCTTTTTCTTGTCCTGCAAAAACGGTGAACATTCGATCAGGTTTTGCATCGCTTTCAAGGTCAATTTTAAGTGCGGGACGCGCATTTCCTGCTGCACATCCACAAACAGAGTTGATTACAAGCAAGGTAGTACCTTCTTTGGCCACTTCCATAGCTGCATCAACATCAGCGGGGGTAAGTAATTCTTTAACGCCAACTTCGGTGAGTTCTTCACGCATCCAGTCAACGCTTGGGCCTATTCCAAATCCGAACTGCATATTCGTTTTCTTTCTGTTTTGATAGGTTGGATGATGTTATTTCGCACTCAAAATACGATTTTCGCAACTTGGGTGCTTTAAAATAAATGGATGCCAAACAAAGCAGGCATCCATTTAAAATGAAATGGTTTGAATTTTTGTGATAAGCTTATGCTTTACACCATTCAAAAACTAAACTATCCCGAAGTACTCAGGATGTTACTACTATTTCGCAGCTTCGAAATTAGCCGCTACTTGCTCCCAATTCACTACGTTCCAAAATGCTGAGATATAATCAGGACGACGGTTTTGGTAGTTGAGATAGTAAGCATGTTCCCAAACATCAAGACCTAAGATGGGAGTTAATCCGCTCATTAAAGGAGAATCCTGATTTGGGGTTGAGGTCACTTCCAATTTACCGTTGTTCACCACTAACCATGCCCAGCCTGAACCAAAACGGGATGCAGCGGCTTTTGCAAAAAGTTCTTTAAAGGCATCAAAAGAACCAAAAGTAGAAGCAATAGCATCAGCTAAAGCGCCTGTTGGAGCGCCACCACCATTTGGTGAAAGTACCGTCCAAAATAAAGAGTGGTTAGCATGTCCACCGGCATTGTTAATAAGTGCTTGCTTTTTATCAGCAGGTACCTTGTCGATGTTTTTGAGTAAATCCTCAACACTGTGAGCTGCAAATTCGGTGCCTTCTAGAGCTGCATTGGCATTGTTGATATAAGCCTGATGATGTTTGGTATGATGAATTTCCATCGTACGTGCATCAACATGTGGTTCTAATGCATTGTACGCATAGGGAAGAGAAGGTAATGTATAAGCCATGATCGTTCCTTGTTTAGGTTGGTTATAGATTTCATAAAGTTCCATGAAATCAAAAGATATTTTCGCTTAAATATACAACGTCCAAATAGCTTTAAAAATTCGGAAATGATATCAAGCTTATAAATTCTAACTATATGTTTATTAAGTGATAAAAGACTCGGTTATGTGATTTTCTTCTTCCTGAAACCAAATCACTCAATAGCGCCTATTTAATAAGGTGTTAACATAAAAAACTCAGCCCTTTTCGGTATCTTTGCCCGCCTAAAATTTTGAACCCAACCCAACCCATGTCTAAAGATTTAAGAAATATTGCTATTGTGGCACACGTTGACCACGGCAAAACTACGCTCGTTGATGAAATGCTCAAACAAAGTGGTATGTTTCGTGCCAATCAGGAAGTTGCCGAGCGCGTGATGGATTCCAACGATTTGGAACGCGAAAAAGGAATTACCATTATGGCGAAAAATACCGCCATCGTTTGGAGAGACACAAAAATTAATATCGTTGACACGCCTGGTCACGCTGATTTTGGTGGCGAAGTTGAACGTATCCTTAAAATGGTAAACGGGGTTATTTTGTTGGTTGATGCTGCCGAAGGGCCACTTCCACAAACCAAATTTGTTTTGCGTAAATCGCTGCAATTAGGGTATAAGCCGATTGTAGTAATTAATAAAATCGACCGCCCCGATGCACGCCCCGATGATGTATTAAACATGGTTTTCGATTTGTTTGTGGATTTACATGCAAACGACGACCAACTCGATTTTAAAGTATTGTATGCTATTGGAAAACAAGGCGTTGCGAGTCGCAGTCTTGATGTTCCCGGAACTAGTTTAGATCCTCTTTTTGAAACGATTCTGGAAGTAGTTACGCCTCCTGAAAAAGACCTTACTAAACCATTTAAAATGTTGGTTTCCAACGTAGAATGGAATGACTTTGTGGGACGAATTGCAGTGGGTCGCCTTGAACAAGGTTTCATCAAAGTAAATCAGGATGTTGCCTTATTAACGAATACAGGTGAACTCAAACAAAAAGCTCGTGCTACCAAATTGTTTACGTATCATGGTTTAAAACGCGAACCTGTAGAAGTGGCTGAAGCCGGAGATATCATTGCTATTGCAGGTTATCCGGATGTAAACATTGGAGATACACTCACCGATGCCAAAGACATGACTCCACTTCCTTTTATGGATATTGATAAGCCTACCTTGGCGATGTATTTCCGAGTGAACGACTCTCCATTTTCCGGTCGTGAAGGAACCTATGTTACGTCTAACTTTATCAAAGATCGTTTAGATAAAGAAGTTCGCAATAACGTGGCTATCAAAGTTGAACCGACTGAAAACCCCGATGTATTTAAAGTTGCCGGACGCGGAGAATTACAATTGGCCATTTTGATTGAGACCATGCGTCGTGAAGGGTTTGAATTTTCAGTATCTCGCCCCGAAGTGTTGATGCAAACTATCGATGGCGTTGAGTGCGAACCAATGGAAGAAGTTATCATCGACGTACATTCCGATTACTCTAACAAGGTTATTGATAACTTGTTGAAACGCAAAGGAGTAATGCTTTCCATGAATCAGGAAGGGGATAATCATCGCATTGCGTTTACAGTGCCTTCTCGTGGTTTAATTGGCTTCCGTGGTGAATTATTGACCGAAACCCGTGGTACCGGACTCATGCACCAGCAATTTATGGGGTATGAACCCTATAAAGGTGAAATTGCCGGACGTTTACGCGGTGCAATTGTAGCGTTAGAAGATGGTGAAACTACAGCATATGCTTTAGAAGGCATGCAAGACCGAGGTGTGTTTTTTGTAGAACCCGGCGACCCGGTTTACAAAGGCATGGTTATTGGGCAGTACAATCGCGCTGATGATTTAATTGTTAACATCACCAAAAAGAAAAACTTGACCAACCACCGAGCTTCGCAAACCGCTGATTCAGTTAAAATTGCTGTGGCACGAAAAATGAGTTTGGAAGAACACATTGAATTTCTAGATACTGACGAACTTTTGGAAGTGACTCCAAAGTCGTTGCGACTCAGAAAGTTATATCTCGATCCAAACGACAGAAAACGTTATTCCAAAAAATAATAGGGATTATACATAGCGGCTTAGGTCGCTATGTCTTTCCTACCATACTGTTTGTTGAATAGATTTGAACTCGAAAATTCGATTGTTCAACAAAAACAAACTCTGTATATTCTCACTCTTTGAAAAATTATAAGACATTATGTTATACACAATTATCGTTGTAATTATTGCACTTATCGCACTTCTTTTAACCTTAACCGTATTGCTTCAAAACAGCGATGGAAGCGGAATGAACGCTATGGTAGGTGGTGCATCAGCTCAAATGATGGGTTCACGCAGAACATCTGATATTTTATCAAAATCAACCACGGTGTTGGGTACCGCATTTTTAGTTCTTTGTGTAGTTGCCAACTTCGCAATTGACAAAGGCGAACAAGTGGGTCGCTCAGCGGTTCAGTCAACCGTTCCGGCTATGCAAGCACCGGCTGATTTTTCGCAGCCTACACAAACAGCTCCAGCTGTTCCTGCTGAAGACGGTGGTTCAGATCAAACTCCTGCTGAGGGCGGAAATTAAAATCGTATCTGAATACGCTTTTTTTCACAAGAGGCTGACTCAAAAATGAGGCAGCCTTTTTTTTGTTACACAGTTCATTAAGCAGGGCACGCTATCACGCGATCATCCTTTTCTGAGAGATAAGATTTTTTAGACACACAGACATTGACTTGATGGTGAGTCGTTTATGTGAGGGTTGTACAGCTGCTGTTTGCTTTTACGCTTTCATACTGGACTTTTTATGCCGCAGGCGTCTTCGCCTGTGGCTATCTCACAGACAACCAATTTCAGGCACGGTCACAATTTATCCTTTCTCATTTATCCTTTCTCATTTCTCTCAGTTCTTCGCCTGTGGCTATCTCACGGACAACCAATTTCAG
>CAZIQX010000247.1:0-2311 GCA_964541325.1 uncultured Chitinophagales bacterium
TTTCGACTTTCGACTTTCGGCTTTCGGCTTTCGACTTTCGACTTTCGGCTTTCGACTTTCGGCTTTCGACTTTCGGCTTTCTGCTTTCTGCTTAACTATACAATTCCAGATATGCACTTTTCTCGTATATTCTCGCGCTTAAAAAAACGAATCTTACAGCTGTTGAACATCAAAACTTTCGACGATTACTTTATTCGCTATGAAAACTTCCCATCGAAGTATGTTCAGCCGCGTCACGTTGAAGTTTTATTGCCTTCTACCTATTACCACTCCAATGAACAGCGTTTTCCTGTGCTTTATATGCACGATGGACAAAACCTTTTTGATGATTCCCTTTCATTCTCAGGAAATGCATGGCGTGTTGGGGAAATGATGCATCAACTTTCGGAAAAGGGTGTTATTCCGAAGACAATTGTTGTAGGAATTTGGAACACCGCTGCCCGTTTGGGTGAATACATGCCTCAAAAATCACTCCAACAAAGTGTTGAAAATCTTAGTGATTGTTGGTTTACTCAGGCTTATAACACTCAGATTGTATCAGACAACTATCTGAAATACATCGTTGAAGAGATTAAACCATTTATTGATCAACAGTTTCGTTCTCTTTCTTCGCAAGAACATACTAGTATTATGGGATCGAGTATGGGCGGACTTATTTCTATGTATGCTTTGTGCGAATATCCACATGTGTTTAAGTCGGCAGGTTGTCTATCTGCAAGTTGGACCATCGGGGGTGAACCTATGATTGATTATTTGCGCTCACACTTACCGGAACCCGGGAATTTTAGAATTTATATAGATTATGGGGTTGAAGAAAAAATCGGGAATTATAAGCACTACATTAAAGAGCTCAATGAGTTAGCTAAACATAAAAAGTACACGATGAAAGAAAATTGGTTGACGGCTCGATTCCCCGGTGCTGAACATGCCGAAGCTGCATGGCGCGACCGCCTCGATGTTCCCCTTACCTTTTTATTGAAATAAAACGTTATCGGCATGAAAGCACCGGCATTGCGTTAAGGATTGGAGGGGCTTGGTACTTTTTTGAAAAGGTGTAAGTTGTAAGGTGTTAGGTGTTAGGTGTTAGGTGCTTGGTTTAAAAACCTTTTCGAAAAAGTACGGTATCCCGAAAGCTTTCGGGAGAACCCCCGAAAAGCCTGACCCCGAGGAGCGGTAGCGACAAGGGGGAACGCCCCAATAACACCTTTTTTGGGCAAGAATCTAGCTAGAATTTCAAGTATCTTGCTGTGTTTCTTTCATTAAATAGCTGATTATGAAATCGATTTTGATTGTTGGTTGTGGTTGGTACGGTTGGCCACTTGCTGAATATTTGGTTCAAAAAGGATTTACAGTTCATGGTTCTACAACCACGCCTGAAAAAGTACCTTTACTTAAGAAAAATCATATCCATGCGTTTTTATTTGGGTTAACCAATAATTTGGAAGTGATTCCTGCCGAAGCGATTAAGTCGGATTATCTGATTTTTAATATTCCGCCCGGTAACAATCAGGAAAGTGGGTATAATTTTAATTTTGAGGTGCGTCGCCTTATTCAATATATCTGGCTGAAAAACCCAACTATTAAGGTGATTTTCATTAGTTCCACATCGGTTTTAGATGATTATGAGGGTGAGGTGGACGAATCGGCTGTTCCTATTGTAAAAGAAGGAAATGGTGCGGTGTTGGCTCAATTAGAACAATGGTTAATGACCATGTTGCCGCAATCGGTGGTATTACGCTTTGCCGGTTTATATGGTGATGGGCGTCACCCAGCGCGGTATTTATCAGGAAGAACAAATATTAAATATGGCTCGATGCCGGTAAATTTAACCCATTTAGATGATGCAATCGGTGCAACAGTTCATGTTTTAGTGAATCAGATTGAGGGACAAATTCTACATGTTTGCGCCAATGACCATCCTACACGAAAAGAATATTATACCAAAGCTTGTGAGCGATTAAATCTGGATAAGCCACATTTTGCTGCTGAATCGGAACCCGTACAGAGTAAAATTATAGTGAACAAAAAGCTGACCGAACAATTTCGGTATGCCTTGATTCGTCCATCAGTTTATATGGGAATTGTGTAGAATGGCTGATTGCTGATTGCTGATTGCTGAAAGTTCATTCATTAGTTCTATCAAATCGAAAGTAAGATGGAAGTCATTTCAAAATTTTTTCAGCATTTAGCTTTTGTCTTTCGGCCTTAAACTCAAAATCATACATCACAAATCATAAATACCCTAACCCCTTACTACTGAATACTCTATACCTTTATACCTTTATACCTTTATACCTTTATACCTTTATAC
>CAZIQX010000247.1:2411-4218 GCA_964541325.1 uncultured Chitinophagales bacterium
CTTTACACCTTTACACCTTTACACCTTTACACCTTTACACCTTTACACCTTTACACCTTTACAACTTTACAACTTTACAACTTTACAACTTTACAACTTTACAACTTTACACCTTTACAACTATATACCTTTACACCTTTATACCTTTTCCAAAACCTACTTAAATCTAATACCTAACATCTTATACCTTTTCAAAAAATCAGCATTCAGTAAGATTGAGCGCCAAACCACCTTGAGAGGTCTCTTTATATTTGGTTGACATATCGCGTCCGGTTTCGCGCATGGTATTAATCACTTGGTCTAAACTCACTTTTTGCTTACCCGGGTCACCACTTGATGCCAATAAGTACGCATTGTACGATTTTACTGCTCCAACAGCATTCCGCTCGATACAAGGAATTTGAACAAATCCGCCAACCGGGTCACAGGTCATACCTAAATGATGTTCAATGGCAATTTCCGAAGCCATTTCTAGCACATCAGCGCTGTACCCTGCTGCATAAGCCAATAAAGCCGCTGCCATACCCGCTGCAGTACCGATTTCCCCCATACATCCAGCTTCAGCACCGGAAATACTTGCGTTATGTTTCACCAAAAAACCAATAGCAGCCGACGCCAATAATGAATCAGCGATGTGTTTGGTTCGATGATGAAAATGGTGGCGCAACATATAAATCACCCCTGGAATAACACCTGAAGCGCCTGAAGTAGGTGCCGTTACTACAATATTTCCTGCGGCATTTTCTTCAGAAGCAGCTAAGGAGTAGGCATTCAGAAAAATCAAAAAGCTATCAGGGGTATTGGGCATTGAGTGTGCTCTTTTAAACACACGTGGCGCTTTTCTACTCAATTTAATGAATCCCGGCAACTCGCCTTCCGTGCTTATTCCTCGCTCAACCGCATTACACATAGCCTCAATAATGGCTTCTAACTTTGTATAAATTTCTTTTTCAGTGAGTCCTGATATCACTTTTTCATTTTCCAAAATAATGCGATGTAGCGATACATTGGTCTGAGCCATGATTTTTTTGAGCGCTTTCATGCTCGTATAAGGATAAGGTGGTGTTTCGAGCTCGGGTTCTGTCCAGTTTTCCCATTGAATAAATCCACCACCTACACTATAGTATCTTTTTGAAAATAAAATTTCGCCAAAGGTATTTCTGAGTGAAAAAATCAGTGTATTCGAAAAATCATAGTCATGCTGAAGCGCATCAAAGATGATATCTGATTCATGAAATTCTATTTGATTTTGCTCATTAATCTGAATAATGTGCGTTTTTTGATTCCATAAATTTGAAAATACTTCAGGGTCGGTCCCTTCAGGAGTCCAACCTAATAATCCGGCTAATACCGCACGGTCGGTTCCGTGACCTGCCCCCGTTGCGCTTAAAGAGCCGAACAATTGACACGTAATTTTTTCAGCTTTTTCCAGAATTTCTGCAGGTTGTTGTTTACAAACATTCAGAAAATCAAAACCCGCTTTCATTGGACCAATGGTGTGGGAACTAGATGGTCCGGGCCCAATTTTAAAGAGTTCAAAAACAGAGGTTTTAATGGGGTTAATGATATCTATGGTTGGCTGAGTGTCGATGATTTGCATAAATTTTTTTACGTACTAATCCTTCAAAAAAGCGCTTTCAAAGATAGGAAAAATTTGGGCTATAAGTAGAAGTAAGAAGACTAGGAAATGTTTTTGACAACAAGATTTATACTTCGAGCATGAAGTTTGAAGCTCAAAGGTGATAGATTTTCTAAAAAAAGCCGATGCTTAAAGAACACTTCAAAAAGATCGAAATTGTTCGCGTGA
>CAZIQX010000248.1:0-4179 GCA_964541325.1 uncultured Chitinophagales bacterium
AAAACATCCGGCTTCATCTTCCTCGAAAGGCCCGATTTTTTTTGTCCGTCAACCTCGATTTATATCTCTTAACCTAATCTTTACAAGCAATCCATGAGTATTTATCAACGCAAAAAAGCCATTCTAGCCCTTGCCGACGGTACCGTAGCACACGGTTGGGCTATCGGCCTTGAAGGCACCACCGGTGGTGAGTTGTGCTTCAACACGAGTATGACCGGCTATCAGGAAATCTTTACCGACCCAAGTTATTATGGCCAGATGATGATGATGACTTATCCGCACATCGGTAATTACGGTACAATTGCCCGCGACGATGAACACCGCAAAGTAATGATTGCCGGACTTATTGTGCGTTCTTTCTCTCAGGAATACAGTAATCCAATGGCTGACGGCGCTTTACAGGATTATTTGGTACGCAATAAAGTAGTCGGGATTACCGGGGTTGACACTCGCATGTTAGTGCGTCATATTCGAGAAAAAGGAGTGATGAATGCTGTGATTTCATCTGTGATTACCGATGAAAACGAGCTTGTACAAAAAGCAAAGAATTGGGTTTCTATGGAAGGTTTAGATCTTGCACAAGAAGTTACTCGTAAAGAAGCACAAACCGTTAAATCAGATCATCAAGCCTATAAAGTGGCGGCTTTTGATTATGGAATCAAGCAAAATATCATCAACAGTTTAACTGCTCGAGGTTGTACCTTACGCATTTTCCCTGCAAAAACTTCCTGGGAAGATGTTATGGAATGGAATCCTGACGGGTTTTTCTTCTCTAACGGCCCCGGCGACCCTAATCCTATGGATTACGCCATCGAAACCGTGAACAAAGCTAAAGCAACCGGAAAACCATTGTTTGGCATTTGCTTAGGACATCAATTGATGGCTTTAAGTGAAGGTTTTTCCGTGGACAAAATGTTCGTTGGTCACCGAGGCGCTAATCATCCCGTTAAAAATTTAGAATCAGGTTTGGTAGAAATCTCCACACAAAATCATGGATTTGCGGTAAATCCACAAACCGTTGATACTTCTAAAGCGAATATCTCTCACACTAATTTAAATGATGATACCGTGGAAGGCTTACGATTCAAGAACTTTCCGGGATTTTCTGTGCAATATCATCCGGAAGCATCTCCAGGGCCACACGATTCCAGCTATCTGTTCGATCAGTTTGTAAAAATGATTGAAGACTCCAAAAACTAACGCCTCACAACCAACGATTTTACCTTTCCAACCATGCCAAAAAGAACAGACATCAACAAAATTCTTATTATCGGTTCAGGACCTATTGTAATCGGACAAGCTTGTGAGTTCGATTATTCGGGGAGTCAGGCTTGCCGCTCTCTTCGTGAAGAAGGTTACAAAGTGGTGTTGATTAATTCGAACCCCGCTACGATTATGACCGACCCGATTATGGCTGATGCCATTTATCTAAAGCCGCTCACTACGCAATCCATCAAAGAAATCTGCGAAATAGAGCATCCTGATGCGGTTTTACCGACAATGGGTGGACAAACAGCTTTAAACCTTGCACGTGACCTCCATCACGAAAATTACTGGGAGAAAAAAGGTATTAAGATTATCGGCGTTGATATTGATGCCATTGATATTACCGAAGACCGCCAACAGTTTCGTGATTTGATGGAGCGAATTGGTATCACACAATGCCGTTCTAGAACAGCAGAATCCTTACTTGATGCCAAAGAAATTTTAGAAGAATTAGGTGGAGTACCGGTTGTTTTGCGTCCATCTTTTACACTCGGCGGAACCGGTGGTGGTATTGTTTGGCACGAAGAGGATTTCGAGAAAAAAGTTTTACGCGCATTAGAGTTAAGTCCGGTTCACCAGGTTCTGATTGAAGAATCCATTTTTGGGTGGAAAGAATACGAATTAGAACTTTTGCGTGATGATAATGATAATGTGGTAATCATCTGCGGTATTGAAAACCTCGATCCAATGGGTGTGCACACAGGAGATTCAGTAACGGTTGCACCTACACAAACCTTAAGCGACAAACAGTTTCAGATTTTACGTGATGCCGCTATAAAAATGATGCGCTCCATTGGAACGTTTGCCGGTGGTTGTAACGTGCAATTTGCTGTAAAACCCGGTACTGATGAGTTTGTAGCCATAGAAATCAATCCACGTGTGAGCCGTTCTTCAGCATTGGCTTCTAAAGCTACGGGCTATCCAATTGCAAAAATTGCATCAAAATTAGCTGTCGGTTACACGCTTGATGAACTTAAAAATCAAATTACAGGAACCACTTCTGCTTGTTTTGAACCATCGTTAGATTATGTAGTTGTTAAAGTTCCACGTTTCAATTTTGAAAAATTTCCAGGTGCTAATGAAGAACTTGGAACCCAAATGAAGGCCGTTGGTGAAGTAATGGCAATTGGGCGAACCTTTCCAGAAGCGTTGAACAAAGCTTGGCAATCCCTCGAAATTGGCCGCTCCGGTTTAGGTGCTGACGGTTATGAAGAAATTGACCGAAAAGAAGTGCGCGATCGCCTCATGAAACCCTATTGGGATAGAACCTTGCAAATTCGCAATGCATTTAAATTAGGCGCATCAGTTGAAGAAATCGCAGACATTACAAAAGTGGATCCTTGGTTTTTGCAACAAATCAATTATATGGTGAGTTTGGAAAACCGTACAGAGGGTCAAACCCTGGAATCGATTTCTCGCGAGGATTTATGGGAATTAAAACAAGCCGGATTTTCAGATGTTCAGATTGCTCACTTGTTGAGTCAATCCGGAAAAACGGTTAAAGAAGCACAGGTTCGTGCACATCGGAAGTCGTTAGGAATGAAACCGGTTTTCAAAGTGGTTGATACCTGTGCAGCAGAATTCCCGGCAGAAACTCCTTATTTTTATTCTACATATGAGGGTGAAAACGAAAGTGAAATCACCCCTAAAAAGAAAATTATCATACTTGGTTCAGGTCCCAACCGAATTGGGCAAGGTATTGAGTTTGATTATTCTTGTGTACACGCTGTAATGGCTGTACGGGATATGGGTTATGAAGCTATCATGATTAACTGTAACCCGGAAACTGTTTCAACGGATTTCGATATTGCTGATAAATTGTATTTTGAACCCGTTTTTTGGGAGCGTGTTCTAGATATCATTGAACATGAAGGTGCTGAAGGTGTTATTGTTCAAGTTGGTGGACAAACCGCTTTAAAATTGGCTAAACGCTTCCACGACCACGGAATCAAGCTATTTGGAACTGAGTTTGAAATGTTGGATTTGGCGGAAGACCGCTCTCGCTTTACTCCACTACTACGCGATTTAGAAATTCCCTACCCTGAATATGGTACAGCTATGGACGTTGAAAAAGCCGTTTTAATTGCTGAAAAAGTAGGTTATCCGGTGCTGATTAGACCAAGTTATGTTTTAGGTGGCCAGGGAATGCGAATTGCGGTAAAAGAAGAAGAATTAAGACGTTATGTTGCCCGCATTTTAAAATCGCATCCTGAAAATGAGTTTTTAATTGATAAATATCTCGAACATGCTGTGGAAGTGGATGTAGATTCTGTATATGATGGAGAAATGCTTCATATTTCCGGAATTATGCAACAAATTGAACCGGCAGGTGTGCATTCAGGTGATTCAACCGCTGTTCTTCCACCTTACTCCTTAAGCGAACATGTAATCAAAACCATTGAAGACTATCAGCTTAGAATTGCTAAGGCAATGAATATCAAAGGGTTTTTGAATGTTCAATATGCGGTAAAAGACGAAATAGTGTATGTATTAGAAGCCAATCCGCGCTCAACCCGTACAGTTCCGTTTATTGCAAAAGCGACCGGACGTTCAGAATCTCAAATTGGTGTTAAAGTCATTTTAGGAGCCAAATTAAAGGATATGGACCTAACCTCTAAACTGAAATGTTATGCCATTAAAGAACCGGTATTCCCATTTGATAAATTCCCAGAAGTGAAGAAGGAATTGGGTCCAGAAATGAAATCAACCGGAGAAAGCATCTACTTTCTGGAAGATTTCAATGATGAACACTTCCGCAGACCTTATGAATTCAAGAGTCTATACTTGAGTAAGTAAGTTGGATTTAGCTGATTGCTGATTGCTGATTGCTGATTGCTGATTGCTGATTGCTGAAAGTACACGCATTAGCTTCATCAAATCAAAAGTAAGATGGTAGTCATTTCAACATTCTTT
>CAZIQX010000249.1:0-4165 GCA_964541325.1 uncultured Chitinophagales bacterium
AATCAAGGTTTCCATCGCTTTTAAATGGTCTTCAAAAGCTGTTTTTCCCACTGTTGTCATAACGTACTTTGTATTCGGTTTTCTTCCAATAAAGCTCTTTTCAACAGCAATAAATCCTTCTTTTTCCAAAGCTTTAAGATGAGTTGCCAAATTTCCATCTGTTAGATCTAAAAACTCTTTTAAGGCGGTAAAATCTAAGGCTTCATTAACCGCTAAGGCCGACATGATTCCTAAACGAATCCGGCTTTCAAACGCTTTATGTAAGTTTTCAAATGCTATTTTCACCGCTCGTACCTAAAATACATGTAGATACCGTAAACGATATGTGCCACGCCAAAGCCCATCATCCAAAAGAACCATCCATCTTCCAGACTGATCAAATTATTCAGACCAATAATCACTTGAACAAGTCCTAAATATCGTACTTCAGAAAGGGTATAAGCCGATGCTGCAAATAATGCAAGTCCATAAAAAATCAACGAAAAGGGAAGCATGAGTCCAATCAAGCCAAGCGAATACACCATCCACATCACCAAGCCTCCCACAAACATCGGAAAACTGATGAATTGCAACAGATTACGCGATGACGCATTCCACAATACCTCACCTTTTTTCCTAGCATTTTTCCAGGAAAAGTAAATTGCAGTAGTTAATGCCAGCATAAAAACGCCAACTGCTAACCACATCAGATTCGAAAGGGAACCGGTAAATTCATAGTGAATGGAATCGGGTTTAAAGCCCACGTAGTTTTGCGCAACAAAGGCGCCAATCAAAGCAATGAGTCCGGATAGGATTCCCGCCCATCCTGAAAGAGACAAAAAGCGAGAGGAACGCTGCATGATTGAGCGAATCTCAGCTAAGTCCTGCAAATAATCGGTCTGTGGTTTTATCATTTGAAAGTACTTTTTATTTCAAAGTTAAATCAAACACACTCGATTTCCAAATCGTGTATAAAAAAAAAGTTGCACGCTGCATAAACAGACAACCATTTGCGAAAACTTTCCCTTTTAGCTGTTTTTAGTATCTTGCCCTAAAGCAACGCAAATCAAAAGCACCTGTCTATGATTACTAAAGTGAAATGGATTCTTGGAATCTCCATGGTTTTTTTCTTGATTTTAGCCACCAATTACCTCGATCGCAATAACTTTCGTCAGGTGCAGGAGTCGATAGAAACTCTTTTTGCCGACCGTATTGTAGCGCAGGATATCGTATTTGAAATGAGCATGATTCATCACGAAAAACTACAGCTCATGCCTGTTTCACCGGTTCAGTTCCCTGTTGAAGCCCAACAATCCTTGAATAAAAAAATGAGCGATTGGATTCAGGCTTTTTCCGAAACTAAACTCACTCCCAAAGAAGAGAATTTGTTCAATGACCTACAAACAGATTTTAAAAAAGTAAGTGCAATCGAAACGCAGATGCAAACCCAATCGGATGTGGCTACACTTCAAGCCTATCAATTGGCACTCAAAGAGTTAAATGATTCCATTTATACCTTATCGAAATTTCAGGTTGAGGAAGGGCGCCGACAACTTATGATTGGCAAAAAGGCGATTGGCTCTATCAACATGCTCAAAAACCTGGAATTTTACGTGTTATTGATACTCGCAATACTCATACAAATTCTGCTTATTTACAAACCCAAACAATCGTGATTTTGGGCAACCCTTCGGCGCTTCGCGCCTCAGGCCGGGCTATCCGCTTGTAGTCCTCGAAAGCTTTTGTGTGTTGCAGGAAAAGTGTTCAAACCTGTACAAAACATATCCCGCAGAAGTCCACGTCCGCGGGTACATCAACCATCCAAAAAAGCTTTCTGTGGGCTACCGCTTCTATCCCTGTTGCGTGATATGGTCGAAAGCTGCGCTTTCATTTTATGAATGGTATGGCTCGCTTCGCTAGCAACCACTTTGAAAAAGCTCGAATGGTAGTTGAATCAATTGATGCTAAAACGTTATATCTCCCAAGTTTTACACTCAAATCGTTTAAGGGCTCAGTTAGATACAATCCAGATTGTTCACGTAAAGAAATCAGCTTGTATTTTGATTATTTCAATTTCAAACTCTTTCGTTGCATTTCCTTAAATCACTTGAGCAATCAATCAATACCAACTAACTTAGGGCAACTTTAATCTGTCTAGTATGTCCAACGAAATCGAACAGTTATTCCCTAAAATGGTGGCGCATCGCCGTTATTTGCATCAACATCCTGAATTGAGTTACAAAGAATTTGAAACTACCGCTTACATCGAAAAACAGCTTTCTGATTTGGGTTACCAAATTCATCGTCCACTTGAAACCGGTTTGGTTGCTGTATTAAATCCGAATCTTGATTCAGAACGTGTTTTGGCCTTCCGCGCGGATATTGATGCGCTACCAATCACAGAGGAGGGAGATGCCAAGCAGGTGTTTATTTCAAAAAATCCCGGTGTGGCTCATTGTTGTGGTCACGATATGCACACGGCAAATTTGTTAGGTGTTGCAGAACTGCTAAAAGCTTATGAAACAAGTATTAAGCATAAAATTGTGTTGATTTTTCAACCCGCTGAGGAAAAGTTACCAGGTGGCGGGCGTCTGATTATGGAATCGGGAATCTTGCAAAAATTAGGTGTAACCGAGGTTTATGGGCTTCATACCTCTCCTAAACATCCCGTTGGAACAATTGCCTTAAAAAACGGACCTCTTATGGCTCGACCTGACGAGTTTATCCTAACCATTAAAGGAAAAGGTGGACACGCCGCTGCACCACACGACGCAGTTGACCCGATTGTGATTGCCGCTCAAGTGATTACCACCATTCAAAGTGTGGTAAGCCGCACCGTTGACCCGACCGAATCTGCAGTGGTGACCATTGGTTCAATTCACGGAGGAACCGTTCATAATGTGATTCCGGAACGTGTTGAGATGAAGGGAACCGTTAGAACATTTAGAAAAGAATTAGCTGAAAAAATTTCCAAAACGATCGAGAACACGGCCAAAGGTATTGCACAGGCTTTCGGCGGTGATGCTGAATTACAATTTGATCCGGGTTATCCTGCGGTAATAAATACTCCAGAAACCACGGATTTTATTCGCGAAATTGTGAGAGATTTGTATGGAGAACATGCACTAATTGAAATGGAGAAGCCGATTATGGCCGGTGAAGATTTTGCGTTTTATCAGGAAGAATTTCCGGGTACATTTTTCTTTTTAGGGACTTCCAGTGATAAAACTCAATCGGTATATCCTTGGCATCATCCCAAATACAATGCAGATGAGGAGGGGATGAAATATGCTGCTCCCATTTTCTTGAAGTTAGCATTAAGATAAATGTGATATGTATAAGAGTATCACAAACGTGGATTTCTGCGAACTTTGGGACTTTGAGTCATTCGCTCGAAAAGAGAATCTAAGATGTGCATTAGAGCGGAAACGTTAATTTCGGCATCACATGCTAATTAATGGTCGCTTGTGTGTAATGAGAAAACTCAACGTTTTCTTTCGGCGCGATGATACAATTTTTTAATGGCTTTTGCGATTTTTGGGCTCATACCTAACTATGTACGCATCTTTTACTTGGTTTGTCAATGAAATCGAACGAATACGAGGCTGTTTTATACTTCACTAACTACGTTAATCTTATTCCAGACTCCAGCATATTCAGGAGTGACAACGACAACGACCTTTTTCTTCAAGCAACAATCCTAGCTTCACCTTAAATTATCAAGTATGAATGTAGCATTACCCAATATCGAAGGCGATGTATTTCGATTAACAGAGGAGTGGATCCAAAAAGGTTTAGAAGCATCACGCCAAAGTGAGCGCAAACGAATGGTATTACCTCTACACCGATCTCAAGATGCTCTCGTACAACGAATTGTCAATTTTATGCAACCGGGAACGTATATTCGTCCACACAAACATCCGCGTGTGCATGCTTCTGAATCGGTTTACATAGAAAAAGGCGCAATTACACTGCTTATTTGGGACGATGAGGGCAACATTAAAGAAAATCATTGGCTGCATTATAATTCCCCGGGTAAATTAATAGATATCGAGCCGAATGTGTGGCATTCTATGGTGGTTTGGTATCCGGATACCATTTTATTGGAATTTAAACGCGGACCTTATGATACCAATGAGGACAAATATTTTGCCACATGGTCGCCCGAAGAGGGGACACCAGAAGC
>CAZIQX010000250.1:0-1445 GCA_964541325.1 uncultured Chitinophagales bacterium
AATCACAACACTAAAGAATAAATCAGGCAGGCCAGAGGTGTTATTGGGATCAAACTCACCTGCAAATAATCCAGCAATCAAGTTTCCGAGTGAAGCACCCACAAACCAAATACCCATCATTTGACCATAATATTTGCGAGGAGCTAATTTCGTTGTAGCACTCAAACCAACCGGACTTAAAGCCAACTCTCCAACGGAATGGAAGAAATAGGTTAAAACCAGCCAAAACATGCCAACTTGCATTCCTTGAGTTACATATCCGGCAGCCAAATACATCACAAAAAAACCGGTTGCCATTAATAGTAAACCAAGACCAAACTTAATAGGTGTTGATGGATTCATGTTTTTTGCTGCTAATCGCACCCAAACTCCACCAATAATAGGTGCAAGAATAACTATTAAAATAGGGTTTACACTTTGAAGCCATCCGGCGGGAATTTCCCATCCAAAAAGCATGCGATCGGTATGTTGATAGGCAAATAGGTTTAACGTTGAACCTGCTTGCTCAAAACCTGACCAAAAAAGTGCGGCTCCAATAAAGAGTAAGAAAATAACAAAAACACGCTTTTTCTCATCTTCATGTAATCCACCAGCAATAAAAATGTAGGCGAAGTAAAATACAGTGATGGTTACAATTAAAACTCCAACAGCTTCGGCAATACCTCTAGCTGAGGTAAGATCAATGTAACCGGCAAATTGCAATAGTGCTAAAAAACCAACCAATACGAGGGCAAAAACTCCTCCTAAAATTGGATTAGATTTTTCATCAGCTACAGATTTGTCTTTGGCTTTGGGTTCTAAACCAATATCACCTAAATGACCTTGAGTTAAACGGAATTGAACCAATCCTACGAACATCCCGATAGCAGCTAAACCAAAACCATAATGCCAATTGATTTTTTCAGCTAATAATGAAACGAACGTTTGACCTAAAATAGAACCTAGGTTAATACCCATATAGAAAATGGAGAATCCAGCGTCGCGTCGGGCACCACCTTCCGGGTATAAATCACCAACGATGGTAGAAATATTCGGTTTCAACAAGCCTGTACCGGCAGCAACAAAACATAATCCGGCATAGAAAATAGCAGGTACGCCAGGAATAGCCAACAATAAGTGACCAATCATGATAAGAATACCGCCATACCAAATTGCTTTACGCTGACCAAAAATGTTATCAGCTAACCAACCACCCGGCAAGGTTAACAGATAAACACCGGCTGTGTAAAGTCCATAAACGGCCCCTGCTGTTTCAGAGTCGAGACCAAGACCTTCTTTTGCAGTATCTGTAATCATGAATAAAATTAAAATAGCTCGCATGCCATAATACGAGAAACGTTCCCACATTTCTGTGAAGAACAGCGTGGCTAATCCTCTTGGGTGACCAAAAAAGGTTGCTCCACCCGACACATTTTTTTCCATGTAAATGAATTTATGTTAAACTA
>CAZIQX010000250.1:1455-4163 GCA_964541325.1 uncultured Chitinophagales bacterium
ACCATTTCGATGACAGTAAAGTCATGAATATTTGCCATAAAAAACCAACCATCGAAGGTGCTAACAGAACTTGGGGAAAGTAGCAAAATGAGCGTAATTCTGCATCTTTCAGAAGCGTTTTATTTTTTCTGTTTCATTTAGAGATTCAACTCACATTTTTAATGTGTGGTTTGGTTACTTTCAACGAAACAAAATAATCTTCGATGAAAACTATTTTATTAAGCTGTTTTTTTATTCTAACTCTTTGTAATTCAAGTTCACAAGCTCAAGTTTTTTGTTCAAGTAATGACTCTTTAATGTGGAACGAGTTAAGCAAAATACAAGCTCAGTCTGATAAACAACTTTGGCAATCAATTGCTTTGTCTTTTTTAAATAAGCCCTATGTAGCACATACACTTGAAGTTACCGCAGATTCTGCGCTTGTGATAAATCTGCAAGGTGTTGATTGCACCACGTATGTTGAGTATGTAATTGCTGCATTTTATTCCATAAAAAATAATCCAAATGCTGGTTTTGATGATTTTACAAGAGTGATTGAAACCATTCGCTATCGAAATGGCAAGAGAGAAAATTATGCTTCACGGTTACATTATTTTTCGGAATGGTTGTTTGATAACCAGAAAAAGGGGCTTATTTCAGCTGTATCCTCACCTATGTTTCAAAAGAAAAAAATCAATTTAACATTTATGAGTTCACACCGAACTGCTTATGAACATTTAGCTAATGATGATTTTTTTAACGCGATTAAAGAGGTTGAAGCAACATTTTCACCCGAATTAATGGTTTTATCAAAGAAAGACATTTCAAAGGCTGAACACCTATTAAACCATGGAGATCTTGTTGCTTTAGTTACCTCCATAGCCGGCCTCGATGTTACCCATACCGGATTTATTTATAAAAAAGATGGCGTTTCGCATGTATTGCATGCATCAACAAAAAGCATGAAAGTAGAGATTTCCGGTAAGCCTTTAAGCGAATACATTCGAGCCAACAAAGTGGTTGAAGGAATCACGGTTTATCGCTTTTTTAAGTAAGCTCAACGTTGAATTTCTAGTTCATTTTTTTAAAAAAGGCACACTTATAATTGACGTTGTCAGGCACTCATAAACATAAACTGACAATCTTGAAAAGCAGAAATTAAATAGCAAAGCTAAAATTTTAAATCGTGCACGGCAGTAGTTTCGTGCACGATCATCTATTTCACCAAGAGCATTTTACGAATAAACGATCTGCCCTGAACTGTATATCGAACAATATACATGCCGCTTGCTAACTGAGAAGCGTTAAAGTCCAAACGATACGATCCCGGGTTTTTAACTTCATTCACCAAGGTTTGTACTCGTTGACCCAACACATTAAACACATCAACACGAACGTGTGAACGTTGGGCTACATCATAAGGAATAATCGTAACAGGATTAAATGGGTTTGGATAGTTCTGTCCTAATCGGAAGGTTTCGGGTCCGGCAAATAAAAACTCAACCGGCTCATAAGCTGTTGTTTTCCCGTCAAAATCCATTTGAATCAAACGATATAAATAGCGACCAGCTTCCTCGATGTTTTCATCGGTAAACGAATAACTTTGTGATTCCGTAGTATTTCCGTTTCCTTCAATGAAAGCTAATTCAACCCAAGTGGTATCCAGGTTTTGTTTTTGACTCTCATCGGCGGATTGTAAGCCCAAGAAAGAACGATTAATATAGAAACCGTAGTTTTCTTTTTCCGTTGCTGTTTCCCAAACTAACATGGTTTTACCGTTTGTTATTTCAGGTTGAACTTCAAAGCGAGTAAGTTCAACTGGCAATGCTACTTCGCTATTAGCATCAGTTATTAAGAAATCTTCACTACCATCTAAGACTTCCGGAGTATTGTCAGGATTTGCTTTATTGATGGTTTCAGCAGCGGTGCCTTCACCCAAAGTGTAACCATTAACAGTAAGTGTATTATTAACCATATCTAAAGTTCCGCCAAGATTAACCCACTCAAGTCCACCTTTGTGAACCCAAATGCGTAAATCGGCTTCATTTATAGCTCATAACTCGTTATCTGCATAAGAAAAAACAAGATTACCGGTAGCCGTTCCACCTGTGTACACCAAGCGATAATAACGTGGTAGTGCATTGTAATCTGATTCATACAATTCATCACGATAATCCACTTCTACATCTGTTAAACCACTGTTTGCTGTAATATTGATGATAACTTCATTACCATAATTATAGGTTCCAACTCCGGTTATGGCTTGTGTTTGTTTTAATTGCCAAACTACATAACCCGGGTGAGTTCCACCATCATTTTCAAATTTAGCGCCTGCACCAGTTCCGGTATAATCTGTAAATGTATAGGTTCCTGTGGTTGCTGAAATATTATAGGTTGGTCCTGAAGTAAATGAAACATTACTAATTGTTGGACTAATATTGGCATTTGCAGTTATGTAGGACGTTCCAATACCATTTCTAAATGTTGAATTACTAAGGTTTTGAGTAGCATTTAAGCTTCCTGTTGCCCCTAAGGTTATACCATCTCCACCCGAATATTCGAATACAGCATATTGAGCACGCAACTCTCCGTTAATCGTCATTTGCCAACCGGCTGTTGTAGCCTGACGTGTAACGGTTGCGACCGTTGAGGCATTCGTTCCGGTTACTCGTAAAACACCACCGGAATTAACCACCGCAGAAGAACTTTGATGCATGCCTAAAACAGCA
>CAZIQX010000251.1:0-4127 GCA_964541325.1 uncultured Chitinophagales bacterium
CTCGAATAATTGCAGAACAGGCTTTTGAATTTTTAGATGCTCCTGTGTTCACTTGTTCGAGTCTTCCAACACCGGTTCCAACAAATACACAATTAGAGCAAGAATTCTTAGCCTCAGCACGACTTAGAGATACCTTAAAACGACTGATGATGTATTAGGAACGATTTGTAAAAATTGTACTCTCATTCAACTTAATGGGCTGATACACAAGTATGGACTATATCGCACGTTCGTCTTCATTATTTTTCTTGACGAAAACTGATATACCTTCTGTTTTGCGTGTTCTGAATCATAAAATTAACTTGCTTGTACTATCATTAATAGGTTTTGAATGAGTCGTATTGGTTCAATTGTGATTTAAAATCAAAAAAAAAGACCCGGAATGCGTCAACATTACGGGTCTGCTAGGGTGTTTTTACTTGAGGGAAGTTCTTTTTGAGTTCGTCCTGATGGCGTAAAATCATATCACGTGCCACCATCGAATCATCAATCATATTCCTGACTGATTTCCGTTTGGATGCCACTTCTTCGAGCAGCTTTTTTCGTTTTCCGTTAAGACGACCATCCACATATTCGCAAATTAAAGCATGCAGGTGTTCATCAATTCCAATTTCTAACATATTTACATGATGCATACTGAGTTGAGCCTGCATCGTGTAACAGTATCAAGCAAAGATTGTTTCCTCAGGAATAAATTTTTCTAAGATTACTTTCAATCGGGCTCTACCTCTGTTAATTCTTGACTTAACCGTACCCATTGGAACACCGGTAATTTCCACAATTTCTTCATAAGTCAAGTTTTGGATATCTCGCAAAACAACAGCTTCCTTAAATTCTACAGGAATCATTTCTAAAGCTTTTTGAATATGTTTGTAACACAATGACTGATCCATAACATCCTCAGGTGATAATGCGTCGGTTTTAAGTTCACGCTCAAAATCATGCTCATCTTCATCATGAGCAAATATGGAACTCATGCTCATGCGGCTATTTTTCTTGAAGAGCGATTTGGTAAGATTAAACGCTATTGTATAAAGCCATGTTGAAAATTTCGCGATACGTTCATAACGATGACGACTTCTAAACACCCGTAAAAAGGTTTCTTGAACTACATCTTCAGCATCTAAGTGATTGTGTGTGTAGCGGTAAATGAAATTATGCACTTTGTCTTCATAGCGTTCCACGATGATATGTAATGCAGGATCATATCCACCTTGTAGAAGTTCCATCACATCTTCGTCGGGAAGTTGTCTGATTTGTTCGAGTGAAAGTTTGTAAGCGTTCATTGGTTTTACCTCGTTTTACCCTTTTTTCAGCTTAAAGGTCAATTGGCATACCAAAAAAACAGCATGTACTTTAAAAGCGCTTTTTTCCTCTTTTTCGTTATCAATACTGTAAGAAAGCACAGTATATTGAACGCTATTCCATGTGCTGCTGTCCTATTTTTTATACAGTAGCTGTCCACATCATTAATAAAATGTAACTCACATCTTTTTTCTGATACTATGAGTTTAATTCCTGTTTTATTGAGTGATTTAGATATTCAAGCAATTGAACGAGCTTTTACAATTCCTTCCAAGTGGTACGTTGATGAAGCGTTTTTTAAATGGGAAAAACAACATGTGTTTTCTTCAAATTGGGTATATGCCACGCATAGAAATCAACTTAAAAAAAATAATGGAAGTCTAAGTTTACAAGTTGGCACCGAGCCTGTACTCATTTTTGAGCACAAGTCAGGTGCAATTAAAGCGTTCATCAACGTTTGTCGTCACCGTGGTGGGCCTCTTTGCCTTCGTAAAGGCAGTAAAGATGTTTTACAGTGTCAATATCATGGTTGGACTTACACAAGTGAGGGCGAACTTCGAGGTGTTCCTGAGTTTGATCGAGTTGAATTATTTGATAAATCCGATTTTAAACTCATCGAACTACCTGTATTTGAATTTCAAGGACTGATTTTTGTAAAAGCATCAACAGGGTCTTGCTTTAATAACATTCATCAAACTTTTTCACAGATAGCAGAGGACTTAGGTAATCTATCAGTTTCACATTTTGAGTTTTCTGAACGGGTGAGTTATCCGATTGCATGTAATTGGAAAGTTTATATTGATAATTATCTGGAGGGTTATCACATTCCTCATGTGCATCCCGAACTGAATAAATTACTCGATTACCGAACCTATCATACACAAACATTTGAGTTTCATTCTGTTCAACAATCCGGTTTTAGAGAAGGTGAATCCGTTTATAAATCAGGGAGCGATAATGATCGTGCGTTTTATTACTTCTTATTTCCGAATTGCATGCTCAATATTTTGCCCTCTCGATTACAGGTTAATGTTGTAGAACCGGTTGATGCCCAACATTGTATTGTTCATTTTGATTATTTCTATGACCGTCGTTTCTATGATGATGCCCGAATTTCAGCTGATAAAGAGTATGCAGATTTTGTACAAAAAGAGGATCAAGAAATTTGTGAACAAGTTCAGCGTGGTCTAGGTTCTTCCACTTACAATCAAGGACGTTTTAGTGTGAAACAGGAACAAGGTGTGTATCACTTTCAAACGCTACTCAAAAAGAATTTTAAGCATTTATTGGATTTACAATAAGTTTGTCAGAAATGAAATTTAAGTTTCACAATTGACTCAAAACTGATTCCGAAACGGTAAAAAAACAACATTAATAATAGTTTTCCCTGACATATCTTGCAGTGCAGTAGTTATTTCATTAATAGCAAGTTAATCTTTGTCAGGTTTACTCTTAGATAATTTGTTGCGCCAATTCTTTATCAAATCCAACTAGTGATTAAGAGCCTGCAAAATATCACTTAAAATATCATCCGGATGTTCTAAGCCGATAGAGACACGCAATAAATGGTCGGAAATACCAACTTTTTGGCGCTCTTCTGGTGAAAGTTTGGCATGAGTTGTTGACGCCGGATGCGTAATAATCGTTCTTGAATCACCCAAATTTGCAGTTATGGAGATCATTTTTAATCGATTAATCAGATTTAATGCTTGCTGCTGACCACCTTTTACCGAGAAACAAACAATTCCTCCACCTTGCGACATTTGTTTTTTTGCTAACATATATTGAGGATGTGATTTCAAAAATGGATAACGAACCGATTCGATTGCTGCATGATTTTCGAGCGATTTTGCTAGGAATAGCGCTGATTCAGAATGACGATTCATTCGGATTGCCAAAGTTTCCAACGACTTTGAAAATAACCACGCATTGAAGGGAGATAATGCAGGTCCGGTTTGACGAGCAAAGAAACGCAACTCTTTTATCAACTCTTTTTTACCAACAATAACACCTCCAATTGCCCTACCCTGCCCATCAATAAATTTTGTAGCAGAGTGGGTAACCAAATGTGCTCCATAGGCATATGGCTGTTGTAAAATGGGAGTCGCAAAACAATTGTCAACATTTAAAATTAAGTTTTTACGAGTGGCTAATTTTCCCAGGGCTTCCAAATCAATTAATTGTAAACCGGGATTGGATGGTGTTTCTAAAAACAAGAGCTTAGTGGAAGGTTGAATTGCTTGTTCCCATTCTGCAATTTCTAATCCATCTACATACGTGTGTGAAATTCCCCACTTGGGCAAAATTTTCGTCAATATCTGATGGGTTGAACCAAATAATGATCGAGAGGCAACCAGATGATCCCCGGCGGATAATAAACCTGCAATTCCGGTGAATACAGCCGACATGCCTGAAGCAGTTGCAATTCCATCTTCTGCCCCTTCCAATGCCACCATTTTTTCAACAAATTCGTTTGTGTTGGGATTTGAAAATCGGGTGTAAATATTTCCTTGAATTTCATCAGCAAATAGCGCACGAGCGTGTTCTGCATCATCAAAAACAAAGCTTGAAGTCATGTAGAGAGGTACAGAATGTTCTCTTTCAGCTTTTTCTTGTTGAATTCGTATGGCTTGGGTTTCTTTATGCATGGCTGATTAGTTGGTTTGAAAAGGTTTTTGTTTAAGGTTTTAGGTTTAAGGTAATAGGTATAAGTGGGCTATTTGAAAAGTTTTAAAGGTGTATTTCAGAAAAGTTGTAAAGGTTTAGAGTAGTAAGTAGTAAGGGGTCAGGGATTTTTGATGGTTGACCTATGATGTATGATT
>CAZIQX010000252.1:0-851 GCA_964541325.1 uncultured Chitinophagales bacterium
CCGCGAAGGTGGACGTACCGTAGGTGCAGGTGTTGTAGCTAAAATCAATAAGTAAAAGGATTTAAGTCTGTGGCAACACAACAAAAAATTCGTATTAAGCTGAAATCTTACGATCACAATTTGATTGATAAATCAGCTGAAAAGATTATTAAGACTGTAAAGTCAACAGGTGCAGTGGTATCGGGTCCGATACCACTCCCAACCGAAAAAACGATCATTACCGTTAACCGTTCTGTGCATGTTGATAAAAAATCACGTGAACAATTTGAAGAACGTTCACACAAACGTTTGATTGACATTCTTTCAACAGGCTCACAAACTGTAGATGCTCTGATGAAATTAGAATTGCCTTCAGGTGTTGATGTTGAAATCAAAGTATGATCATAAACTCTAATCAATTAATCTGAAAAAATGAGCGGATTATTAGGTAAAAAAGTGGGAATGACAAGCATCTTTGATGCCGCTGGTAATAGTGTCCCCGTTACCGTGATCGAGGTTGAACCGAATGTGATTACCCAAATCAAAACGGCTGAGACTGATGGTTACAATGCGGTTCAATTAGCAGCTTTTGAAAAAAGACAAAAGTCAACTACAAAAGCGCTGAATGGTCATTTCAAAAAAGCAAATACTAGCCCGAAGGCAATAGTAAAAGAATTCAGAGATTATCTTCCTGAAGGTCTTAGCATTGGTGATGCTTTAAAAGTAGAAGATGTATTCACAGAAAATACCGGTGTAGATATCGTTGGTATCTCAAAAGGTAAAGGTTTTCAAGGTGTTGTAAAACGTCACGGATTTAGCGGTGTTGGTGGAAGAACCCACGGTCAGCATAACCGTGAACGTGCACCTGGATC
>CAZIQX010000252.1:861-4071 GCA_964541325.1 uncultured Chitinophagales bacterium
CAAGCATCTGATCCTTCTCGCGTATTCAAAGGTATCCGCATGGGTGGACAAACCGGAAACGCTAGAACGAAAGTTCAAAATTTGAAAGTGGTACGTTTAATTCCTGAGTCTAACTTGATTTTAGTTAGAGGTTCAGTACCAGGCCCAAAAGGCAGCTTTCTAGAAATTCATAACAGTTTGTAATACGGTAGTTGATATGGAATTAAAAATCTTAAAACAAGATGGTTCTGATTCAGGCAGAAAAGCCGTGTTAAACGACACAATTTTTGCTATTGAACCAAACGACACCGTTATTTACGAAGATGTTCGTTCTTATTTAGCGAATCAACGTCAAGGTACGGCTAAGGTAAAAGGTCGTTCTGAAGTTAGTGGCGGTGGTAAAAAAGCATTTCGTCAAAAAGGTACTGGTGGCGCACGTCGCGGTTCCTTACGTTCCCCACTATTAAAAGGTGGTGGTACATTGCATGGTCCACAACCACGTGATTATGTAGTTCGCTTAAACAAAAAGCAAAGAAACTTAGCTCGTCGTTCAGCATTAGCGTATAAAGCACAAGACAATGCCATTGTAGTAGTGGAAGACTTGAGTTTTGCTGAACCAAAAACAGCTAATCTTGTATCTGTTTTAAAAGCTCTAAACTTAACAAACGATAAAGTGTTAATTCTAACACCAGGAACCGATTTAGCTATCTATAAATCTGGTAGAAATGTTAAGAAAGTAGCTGTACTTGAAGCAAATAAGCCAAGTACCTATGAAATCGTGAATGCCGTAAAAGTAGTTGTTCTTGAAAGTGCATTACCGGTATTAGAGCAATCATTAACCTTTGAAGCTGCGGAGGCATAAAATGAAATATAGTATTGTACGTCCGCTTATTACCGAAAAGCTTAATGCTGTTCGCGAAGGTTTAAGTCAATATGCTTTTGAAGTAGAAATCAGCGCTACTAAGCCTGAAATAAAAAAAGCTATTGAGCAGTTATACCCTGATGTAAAAGTAAAATCAGTTAACACATTAATTGTTGCTTCCAAGCCTAAAGGTCGTTTTACCAAAGGTGGTTATGTAAGTGGAAGAACAAGCAAATGGAAGAAAGCGATTGTTACTTTACAAGCCGGTAGTGAAATAGATTTATTCAGTGAAGTATAAAGTACGGTAGTAAAAGAATGGCAACACGTAAGTTAAATCCAATTACTCCTGGTACTCGCCACAGAATCGCACCTGTGTTTGATGATGTTACAACGAACAAACCAGAGCGTTCTTTACTTGTAAAAATTTCAGGTACTGGTGGTAGAAACTCAAATGGTCGTATCACATCACGCCATAGAAGTACCGGTCATAAAAAAAGATATCGCTTAGTTGATTTTAAGCGTAACAAATTTGATATCCCTGCTAAAGTATTAACCATCGAATACGATCCAAATCGTACAGCTCGCATTGCTTTAATTAGCTACGCTGATGGTGAAAAGCGTTATATCATCGCCCCAGACAAATTGAAAGTGGGCGATACCATTATGAATGGTAAAAATGCTCCTTTAGAAGTAGGTAACGCACTTCCACTCGAAAACATGCCGACTGGTACTGTTGTTCATAATGTGGAAATGATACCTGGTAAAGGTGCACAATTAGCAAGAAGTGCAGGAACAAGCGCTCAATTAGTTGCTAAAACTGATAAATATGCCACCTTGCGTTTACCTTCTGGTGAAGTTCGCATGGTATTAGTTAACTGCTTAGCTACTGTAGGTTCTACAAGTAATCCTGATCACTTTAACGTGACTATCGGTAAAGCAGGTAGAAATCGTTGGAAAGGTGTTCGTCCTCAGTCTCGTGGTGTGGTAATGAACCCGGTTGATCACCCAATGGGTGGTGGTGAAGGTAAAGCTTCAGGAGGTCACCCAAGATCTCCATGGGGTCAGATTGCTAAAGGCAAGAAAACTCGTTCTAAAAAGAAGCTTTCTAACAAGTTCATTGTAAGAAGACGTAAAAAATAGTCTAATTAATTATGCCAAGATCACTTAAAAAAGGACCCTTTATACAGTCAGCTCTTCTTAAAAAAGTTGAAGAAGCTAACTCAACAAATTCCAAAAAGGTTATTAAAACCTGGTCCAGATCATCAATGATTTTTCCTGAATTTGTTGGATTAACCATTGCCGTTCATAATGGAAAACAGTTTATCCCTGTATTTGTTACTGAAAATATGGTAGGTCACAAATTAGGCGAATTTGCACCAACGCGTACCTTCCGTGGTCACCCACAGAAGAAAGCCGATAAGAAGAAATAAGGAATCGCTTAAGAATGGAAGCAAAAGCAGTACAACGTCATTTACGCCGTTCACCACAAAAAGTGAGATTAATCGCTGATATGGTACGCGGTAAGAAAGTGAGCTTCGCCTTAGGTCAATTAAAGTATTTGAACAAAGGTGCAGCGCAAGAAGTAGCCAAAGTAATTACCTCTGCAGCGGCTAATTTACGCGAGAAATTTCAAGATGAGCGTTTAGAAAACGATGATTTAATCGTTAAAACTATCTTCGTTGATGCAGGAACTACTTTGAAACGTATTCAACCTGCACCACAAGGAAGAGCGTATCAAATTAGAAAAAGAAGCAGCCATATTACTGTGGTTGTAGCTACAAAAGAAACCAATCAAAACGAAGAGGCATAAATTGGGACAGAAGACTAATCCAACTGGTTTAAGACTGGGTATAGTTAAAGGTTGGGATTCCAACTGGTATGCCGACAAGAATAAAGGCGCAAATGTTATTGAAGACATGAAATTGCGCTCTTACTTAGAAGCTCGTCTTAAAAGTGCAGGTTTGGCTCGTGTATTAATTGAGCGTACCCCAAAAAGAGTTCTGCTAACATTAATGACTTCACGTCCCGGAGTAATTATCGGTAAAGGTGGAGAAGAAGTTGAAAAACTTCGTGAAGAACTTAAAAAAATCACAAATAAAGAAGTGCAAATCAAAATCAGTGAAATTAAACGTCCTGAAGTTGATGCTTCTTTAGTTGCTCAAAATATTGGCCAACAATTACAAGCACGTATCTCTTTCCGTCGCGCAATGAAAACCGCTATCGCGTCGGCAATGAGAATGGGTGCCAAAGGTATAAAAGTTAAATGTTCTGGCCGCTTAGGTGGTGCAGAAATGGCTCGTGCAGAACAATACAAAGAAGGTCGTGTTCCGCTACACACCCTTCGCGCTGATATTGACTACTCACGATTC
>CAZIQX010000253.1:0-1214 GCA_964541325.1 uncultured Chitinophagales bacterium
CCAACCATAAATTACGATAGACATTGCAATTGCAGCTGGTGATAGATAAATAATCCAAAATAAGTCATGGTAAAGTTGATTTTCAGGAACTTCGACTTTGGAAATAATAGTCACATTTACCAGAAAAGCTACTATACCAATTACTATGGATACTTCTAATAAATAGCTACCAAAAACAGAGATACCTAACTCTAGATCAAGTAATGCAAAACACCCGAGAAACCATACAAAAATCATTCCAGTGCCCATGAAACTGGCTGTCCAACGGTCTGAACCACCCATATCCTTTCTGCTAAGTTGATACCTATAAGGCTTGGTAAGCATATATTTTAAAAATTCAATAATTTTCTCTTTGCTCATCTTAATAACCTTGATATAATCGTTGTCCCTTTATAAATACTGGCGCCTGACCGGAAAACCAATAAAAATCAAGGATTTCATGTCGCCAAAAATCGTTACCTGTCATTTCATAGTAAAATTTAGCTCCAAAATAAGATAACGAAATGGGAGCTCCTACTTGAGAAAATCCGATTACACCCATCGCTAAGTCTGTATAAAACTCTGTTGGTGAAATTAACCCATTATTCATAGCAGCAAAATTTGCACCAAGCCCTAGACCAAATCCAATACCACCTATTCCTTTTCCCCATTTTAATATTTTTGATACACTTGAAGTAGATGGATAAAATCGTAAAATTCTCACAGTAGCTCTATCCATCCAACGCCACTTGGTATTGAGATAGCTTGAAAGCCCATATAAACCAGAGGCTTGCATTAGATCGCCACCAACAAACCATGGATTAGATGTGGTGTTCATTAGTGATTTAACATATTTGTTGCTAAAATATCGGTTTAAATACCTTTCATTTCTAAAGCCAGGCTCCGTGTCTTTTGTGAGTTGTTGTCCATCCATATACTCATGCATGGCATGATTTAACAACCCCACCGTAGCACCTGTTGCTGCCCCACGCCAGAATTCACCACCGGAGAGTTCTGCACCTATACCGCCCGAGAGTGAGGAAAAACCTACCTGCCCATAAGTGGATTTAGCAAAGTTGCCTCCATACGACATAAACGCTGAACCCGCCAAAGAACCTAATCCACCTGAAGCAAAACCACTTAAGAAATCACCGCCTGTAGCATGTGAAATTATTCCATTCGCGTAGCCATGCACATAGGCACGTCCCAACTCTCCCATCAGACCATTACTTCCA
>CAZIQX010000253.1:1224-4062 GCA_964541325.1 uncultured Chitinophagales bacterium
ATACCGGCAGAAACAACACCGGAAACAGCTCCTATTGCCATCGATTTCCCAAGACCTTCCCAACTCCAATTGTTAAATCCCCCTTTACTGAATGCGACACTTGCTGTGTAACCTGCGCCACCAATTGCGGCGCCTATTGCGAGAGGTACTAAAAATGCAAATTCCCCATCCGGATCGGTGTAAGAAAACGGATTATTCCCACCATACACATACGGGCTGTGGTACTGCCCTTGGGGGGCAACGGAGAAGAAGCGGCCGAGATCATCGGTGTATTGGCGGGCTCGGAAGCTTGCCCCGTACTGCGATACGGGGTTGTGCAAGTTAGATTCGTAGTCCATCTCCTGCCCGGTAAACCCATACTGAGGCTCGGCGTTACCCTACACTTCCATCAGTCCACCAAATGGATGCCACACGTAACGTCCCGCTACACTTAGTGTACTCACGCCCCCATTGGCAATTGTTTGTTTTAAAACCACGCGTGGTGAGCCCAAATGGTCTTTGAGCGGGAATTCGATTTGCGAGGCGTTCGTATGCGTAGCCACTATGCCGTTTTTCCCGTAAATATGCCACTTCACGGAGCTTATGGATTGTTAGCATACATTTTTTTTGTGCACAATCATTGAATTAAAGCATTGATAGATCAACTGACGTATTGTATGTTTTACTCACCATTAATTCTCACTTCGCTCCTATCCATATCACAAATGAAGAAGATGAATCCTTATGATGCATTAGTAAATCAAATTGGAGATTTACTAAAACATGGCAGAAATGAAGCCGCTAAAGCTATTAATTCCCTACTGGTAAAGACGTATTGGCAAATAGGACAGTATATTGTAGAGTTTGAACAAAAAGGAAAAGCAAAAGCTGACTATGGTTCAGAATTAATTACAAACCTTTCAAAAGACCTTACACTTTTGTATGGTAGAGGATTTAGCCGTTCTAACTTATTCACCATTCGAAAATTTTATCTAACCTTTCCAAAAATCCAGACACCGTCTGGACAATTCGAATCTAATAAGGAACTGTCACTAAAATTAAGTTGGAGCCATTATACTGAAATCTTAAAAGCTGACAATGATTTAGAAATCAGTTTTTACATCAAACAATGTGAGCACGAAAATTGGAGTGTGAGAGAATTAAAAAGACAAATGAACAGCATGCTGTTTTATCGCTTGGCAAAAAGTAGAGATAAAGAACAAGTGCTACGATTGTCAGAAAAAGGCGCCATCATACAATCAGCCAATGATATTATTAGAGATCCATTCGTTTTTGAATTTCTGGATTTACCACAAAAAGAACGTTATCTAGAAGGTGAAATCGAGGAAAAATTGATTCAAAACTTAGAGCAGTTTTTACTTGAATTAGGAAAAGGATTCGCTTTTGTTGGGAGACAATATAAGATTAGTATTGGCGGTCGACACTTTTATGTTGATTTGGTTTTTTATCATAGAATTCTAAAATGTTTCGTTTTATTTGATTTAAAACGAGGCGAAATTGAGCATAACGATGTTGGGCAGATGAACTTATACTTGAACTATTTCACAAAAGAAGAGAATGTAGAAGACGACAATCCACCAATTGGTATTATTTTAGGTGCATATAAGGATCACATCCTCGTAGAATATGCCACGCAAAATATTACAAATCAGCTATTTGTGAGCAAATATCAATTGTATCTACCTGATAAAAAACAATTACAATCCGAATTAGAAAAACTATTAGATTTAAAAAATTAGGCCGAGGTCATCGGTGTACTGGCGAGCGCGGAAATTGTGCAGACCGGCCTCGTAGTCCATCTCCTGCCCGGTAAACCCATACTGAGGTTCGGCGTTGCCCTGCACTTCCATCAGTCCACCAAAGGGATGCCACATAACGTCCCGCCACGCTTAAGGCGCTCACCCCACCATTGGCAATCGTTTGTTTTACCACCACACGAGGGCTGCCCAAATGGTCTTTGAGCGGGAATTCGATACTCTTGCTTCCCGTATGCGTAGCAAGGAGTCCGACAGGGCCATAACTATTTGTTTTTGTGATGGAAGTTGTTGAACAGCTCGCAAACTCATTCCATGCTGAGTTTTGAATCCAGAAATTTGGCGTGAAAGTAAGATTTGAGCGAGCATGCATGAGGGAAAATAACTTTCTTTAACAAATAAGTAAATTGCTATTGGGCAAAAAAGCTGCTAAAACACTTATTAATTACACACTTTTGATTATGAACCAAATTTTATTCTAATTAAGTGTAACAAAAAGAATAGTCAATCTAATGTTGAAGGCACAAAGTTGAATTTGTTAATCAGTAATTGGTTTTAACGATAATTCTTTAGACAATAAATTTATATCCGCTTTTAATGATTGAAGTATTTCTTCGTTTGTTGGGAAAAATTTATTTGATGGAATAGCATTATAAAACTTTATACTTTCTCTCCAACTTTTTTTGAAAATAGAAATACCAAAGTATCCTTGTCCAAAATCTTGGAATATTACTATCTTTTCTTTTGCATTAAGAATTATATTAATACTTAGACTTGCTTCTTTTTCATTGGCATATTTAACAATATCTAAATTGTTATCATTTGCCCATTTATATATAATATTAATTATATCTACTTTCTGTACCATAAATGCAAATCTAACCCAAAACGATTAAAATAGTTATAATTCAATAGTGTCCTAAATAAATCAGAGTCTACCCATAAACTCGTATCCTAAGCTACTAGATGCTAAAACGTGTGAAGAACTTAAAATAAGACCCCTTGCACACATGTAGGTGGTGGTTTTTTGGATCAAATAAAATAGTTGGGGAGTTGTATTATGTGTAGGTTTGGGTTATGGATA
>CAZIQX010000254.1:0-249 GCA_964541325.1 uncultured Chitinophagales bacterium
AATGAAAGCAAAGAAATCCAAAAAACAGACAACAAACCGACTTCACGTTCATTTTTTGCGGCATAAAATCGCTGAATCATGTAGCCCCCACTACCACACATTCCGTCGATAGTAGAACGTAGGAGGTAAAATACCGTAGCCATTCCTATCAAATTATATTGAGCATACTCGCCAGGCATGTTCATTTCCCACTTGGGTAGAAAATTTGCCCAATCGGATAGTTTTTGGGTGATTTGTTTGAATTCTCCG
>CAZIQX010000254.1:259-837 GCA_964541325.1 uncultured Chitinophagales bacterium
CACGATAAATTCTTCAGGCAATGTGTAATCCATCATCACTTTTGAAACCACATAAATAATTACAATCAGAATTAATCCACCCTGAAAAACTTCGGTATAAACAACCCCATACATTCCACTCAAAGCTGCATAAAAAGCACATAAAACAATCATGGCAACCGCTGCTAGTTCAGGTGAAATACCTAACATTTCAGAAAGGAATATTCCCGCACCTTGAATAAAATAGGAAATAGCCCATATAGCAAAAGTAAGTTGAGCAATAGCCGCAACAATTCGTGCAGCCTGACCTTGTTTGTCATTCCCAAATCGAAATTCCATCCATTCAGCAGTAGTCATTACTTCAGAGCGGCGATTCCATTTTCCCATAAAAATCATGAAGAAAGCCAGAATTAGTACTACTCCCCCACGGATTTCGATGAAAAAACCCTGAACACCCATAGCATAGATGAGCGCTGCGATAATCATTGTTCCGGAAACATCAAGATTCGAAGCCATACCGGATGCACCTAAGGCCCACCAAGGCATATTTTTATCACCCAAAAAGAAACTTTCTGTACTTTTTGAAGCCTTTTTTTGCA
>CAZIQX010000254.1:847-3552 GCA_964541325.1 uncultured Chitinophagales bacterium
ATTCCAACTAAAATCGCCAGATAAGCCACAATAATGGAATAATCTATTAATCCCATAATTACTTAATTAGTGTTAAGGTTTTGGTGAGCGATTGTGTTTCGGTACGCAATCGGTAAATGTAACTTCCTGATGCCAAATTACGGGCATCAAACTGAACCTGATGTGTACCTGAAATCATGGTTCTATGTTGAATTAGTGTTGCTACCCGTTGACCAATCATATTAAATACCTCCAATGAAACGGTGCTTGCCTGAGCTAAATCAAATGTTATCGTTGTGCTTGGATTAAAAGGGTTAGGAAAGTTTTGATACAATTGAACATGTGTTGGACGAGTTAATGCAATTTCTTCATCTTCGAGGTCGGTTACTACCACATCAATTTGTATGTCGGGTGATTTTTTGCGATCTAAAACCAGCATCACTGCATCGGCAAAAAGTGGTCGTCCATCGGTTACTGAATCCGCATTCACTCGCGCTACTTGTTGCAAGCCACGATTTAATTTTACATTTCCAATTAGATTCCAACCTTTGTTAATTAAAATTCGCTGATTAAACGTGGCAGAAACCTCTCCTTCCAATCCTAAAGCAGTATATTCAACTCCCGAGGTGGCTTGATTACTAAAGGCATTCCAGGCATAAACATTATAATACGCTTCGTAAGGAACATCAGCAAAATACCGTAATCCTGCGCCTGAACCTGGATTTGCCTGAAGGGTTTTACCTGCAAATCCATCCGGAGTATTATTAATACTCCAGTTTCCTGAGCGTTCAACATCTGTTGAGGTTTCATGAATCACAATGGCCTCAGGACGATGAATTCTTCCCTCTCGATAAGGTAAAACTGCCGGTTCATTGTAAAACAACTTCCCTAACGTGTCACCTACGAATTGATTGCGTTCACGTAATCCTTCATAAAAGAAAAATACCTCACCTTGAATACCATATTCACGCATAAAAGAAACCGCCTGTTTAACATATCCTGGGTCGCTTAGATTACTTCCTGCTTTAATAATCACACCGGGAAATAATTTGTGACGATCCTCCGGCTTAACTAAACCGTGAGGAGAACCGGGCTCCGGACCAACAAAACGTAGAATTTCATTTTTAAAATCTGAAATATTATAGCGATAGGTTTGGGGGTGAATGATATCCACATATCCGGAATCTAGCCACGTTGGCCAATCTTGTAAATATTGGCGCAAGGAAAAATCAAACAAGGAAGGCGATAGTGAAACAATCAAATTAGGATCGTGATTTTTTACCATACGGTACATTCGTCCACCAAAGTTGGTTAGTTTGTCTGCTTTCCACAATAAAAAAGTGTTTTCATTAAACTGAGATGATGGTTCTTGTCCGCCGTGTTCACTTTTATATAATTCAATCGTGTAATCATCATAACCCGCTTCGGCAGCCATAGCCGGTAAGCGGTCGTCTCCCTGAATACCATCCACATCGTAATTATCCAACACTTCTTGAATCATATCTAGCATAAATTGCTGAACCTCAGGATGAATGGCATTCATCCAATCAAATCCATTTTTTACAACTAGATTACCACTTACATCTTTGGAGGCCCAATGAGGATTTTTTGCAATGATATGTCCCCCATTTAATGAAAACGAAGATGCAAATCCAAATTCAAACCAAGGCATAACTTCCAAACCAACACGATGTGCTTCTACAATAATTTCAGCGAGTGGATCGCGCCCTTGATTAGCAAAAAATGGGTCTTGCCGCACACCGATTTGCTCAAAAGCTACCTCACTGGGATGTAAGGTGTACCCTTTATTCCAAACCACAGGGAAAATCACATTAAATCCTTGTGATTTTAAATAATCCATGGCTTCTGCAAGCTTTTCTTTGTTGAAAAGTACATCGCTATCAACGTTTGTAATCCAAACGCCTCGAAGTTCTTCCTTGTATTCTGTTTGAGCAAAGGTGGACTGTTGTCCCCCACACAGCAACATAACGAAGAGCAGTACACCAAGCTGATTGATTTTTATTTTGTGATTCGACATGGTTGATTGATTTAAGTTTTCCAAAACAATTTTTTTCGGGTGAATTGATGCGTAAAAACAGCGACTAATGCAGTATAGACCACACCTCTTAAAAAACCGGTTACAGGAGTTGTAGTCCATTTTAAAATCAATGTTTCCAAGCCGGTTAATGCTAAAATTGGCCACAGAACATTTGCAAAAGCCACATAAGCGATCATTGGGTTTTGCCCGTTTCCTACAAGCCAGGAAAAACCCTTCAGATTTATTGCATCAAACAACAAAAAAAACACCAATAAAATTAAACCTGACATTCCTGAAGTAATGAAATAATAAGAGAATGTTGAAGGATCTTTTTTAATACCACCTTCAAAGGGTTCGAGCAATAAGCCTAAAATGAGCAGAAAAATACTTAAATAAATTAAAGATGTTAATGCCGGTGAATAGGCTTGAAAGATGTTGTTTTTTAATTTTACACCCCAAAAAAGCAGTGAAATAATGAGCAAAAGTATAGCAGAATTTCTGGCTTGCAATCCGACAATGAGAACGACTTCAAGTAACAAAATAAGTGCCCCAAATAAAATAATCGGCCGTGAAATTGTATTTTGCTGAATTTCCGATTGGGCTTTTACCAACCATTCACCTGCAAACATACCGGGAATCACGATAAACAAATATTTGAGATAGTCCCATTTTAAAAGCCATGGAAATG
>CAZIQX010000254.1:3562-4038 GCA_964541325.1 uncultured Chitinophagales bacterium
TTTGAGTCCATGATTCAGTACTTGAGCTTAATCGAATAGCGGCATACAAAACAAGTATCAACCAACGGTAATTGGGATTTTTATGGGTGAAGAGCCAAATGAGACCACCAATAAATGCCATATTAGCTAATACTAACAAAATGATATCAGAGCGATAGAGGTCAAATCCGCCTGTTTTTGGATAAGGATATAGTAACACCAGTAAAACCATTCCAAACCAACCAATACTATTTAAAATGTTGGCGTGGAATGATTTTGGCCATTGGGTAAACATCATCATCAGCCCCAAAAAGCCCAGCAAAGAGAACCAAAAAGCTGTATTTGACAATGTAGAATCCAATGAACCCGGTCGAACATGTTGAAGAAGAATAGCAAATGCAGTTAACTGGAAATAGCGTATTGAAATACGTTTAAATCCAAGCTTCGGTGTTGAAACATATCGCTTTAAAGCCATTGGAAAAGCGGCACCCATAGCA
>CAZIQX010000255.1:0-4022 GCA_964541325.1 uncultured Chitinophagales bacterium
AATCAGCAATCAGCAATCAGCAATCAGCAATCAGCAATCAGCAATCAGCAATCAACAATCAGCAATCAGCAATCAGCTTTTAACCCCTTCTTGCCTCAGGCCTCAGGCTTGTAGCCTTCAGCCTTTAGCTTATGTCTATTAAAGTTTTGGTGCTTTTCGAACTAATGTAGCTTGTTCAAACGCGTAAGCCAACTCAATTAAAACAGGTTCACTCCAAGCTGTACCAAAGAAGTTGATACCAACCGGAAGCCCATCAATATAACCCATGGGAAGAGTAATGTTGGGGTAACCTGCAATAGCAGCTGGTGAACTTGAGCTTGTTGTGAAGTTATCCCCTAAAGTATGATCCGTTTTCCATGCCGGGCCACCGGTTACGCTAACAAAGGCATCTAAATTATGTTCTTTCATCACGCGGTCAATACCCTTTTCTCGCATGTTCAATAACATTTTTCCTAAGGCATCTTGGTATTCTTTTGAGTTCAGATCACCTTTTTTATTGGCTTCAAGAAGTAAATTGTGATCGAAATAGTGCATCTCAACCGAATCGGCAAAAGTTTGTGCAATCAAATCATCAAGAGATTTTACGGGTGCTTGTTCTCCCAAAGAAGCAAAATAATGATTCAACCCATCTTTAAATTCATATAGCAAAACCTGATAAGAATCTCCTCCTACATTAACCGGAGAGATTTGAGTGACTTCAACAATTTCTGCTCCTTGTGCTTTCAAAAATTCAATTTGTTGATACATCAACGAATCCACCCGAAAATGACGACCTAAAGGTGAGCGCCAAAAACCTAATCGTTTGCCTTTTAAACCATCCTTCTTCAAAAAAGAAGTATAGTCTGTTAAGAACTTACCTTCAGATTCGAGTGTTTTACTATCCTTTTGATCAACTCCTACCATTGCACCTAAGGCAATTGCTGCATCCGTTACGGTGCGAGCCATCGGACCCGGCGTATCTTGGGTAAACGATATCGGAATAATTCCTGAACGGGAAAGGAGACCGACTGTTGGTTTGATACCAACTATTCCATTTGCATGTGAGGGACAAACAATACTTCCATTTGTTTCCGTACCAATGGCAAAAGCGGTTAAGTTTGCTGAAACACAAACTCCCGACCCCGCTGATGACCCACAAGGATTTCGGGTTATATCATAAGGATTTTTGGTCTGTCCGCCTAATCCACTCCATCCACTTGAAGAAAAACTGCTGTGAAAATTCGCCCATTCACTCAAATTAGCCTTCCCCAAAATGATTGCACCGGCCTCTCGAAGTTTGGATACAATAAATGCATCTTGTAAAGGCTTTGAGTTTTTCATGGCTCGTGCACCTGCAGTTGTATTCATTTGGTCGTAAGTATCGATATTGTCCTTTAATACAACCGGTATGCCATGAAGAGGACCACGGATAAAACCTTTTGCACGTTCGTCATCAAGCTTTTGTGCAATATGAATAGCATCGGGATTGAGTTGGAGAATTGAATTTAATTGGGGACCATTTTTGTCAATCGCTTCAATACGTTCTAAATAGGCTTGAGTGAGTTGAACAGCGGTAAATCGACCACTTTCATAAGCTTCCTGAATTTGAGGGATAGTGATTTCTTCCAATCCCAACTCCATATATAAACTGCTTTTTTTTTCGCAGTGAAAGAGCGTGAATAGGGCAATAGCAAAAAGAATCAGACTGTTTTTCATAGACATTCAACAATTAATAGTTCATAAACACGACGTCGGAATATACTTTTCTAAATGGATAAGCCCCTATGCCGGAATAACTTTTTACGTTTGAGACGATACATGCCCCATGTTCAAAAAAATTAATATGAAAAAGTCTTGACACATTGGGATATAAAAGGGTACTTTGTGGGTCAAAGTGGGAGGTTGTGGGGAAACTTGTTACTTCTTACTAAAAAAACCACTGCGCAATCGAGGTTTTGAGAATCACGTGAGTATCTTTAAAGGCGAATATGAACATGCTTTAGATGCGAAAGGCCGAGTCGCTTTTCCTGCAAAGCTGCGGAAATACATCAATCCGCTGGCTCAGGATCGCTTTACCCTTCTTAAAGGCCTTGAAAAATGTCTCTACCTCTACCCCGAAGATAAATGGCTTGAAGTCGAAGAGAAGCTCAATAAAATCAGTTCTTTCAGTGCTGAAGGACGTGTACTAAAACGTCAGTTTTTACGCTATGCAGAGGATGTTGCCTTAGATAATCAGAATCGTATAGCACTGAGCCCCAAAATGTTAGAGCTTGCCGGCATGGATACCAAAGTAGTATTTATTGGTGCCGGCGATCGTATTGAATTATGGTCGCCTGATGTACTGGATCAGGAAACAGGTGATATTACCGATGCTGATATGCAGGCTTTATTTGAAAAAGTGATGGGAGGGCTTCAGTTATGAGTCGTTTTGCTACTGATTATCATGCTCCCGTGCTTTTGTCTCCCACTGTCTCCCACCTTGTTGTGAATCCATCCGGAATCTATGTAGATGGAACACTCGGTGGAGGTGGACATTCCCAAGCAATACTCGAACAACTAAGCGAAGATGGTCGTCTGTTTGGGATTGATCAGGATGATGAAGCCTTGCGTGAAGCTTCTAATAGGTTGCAGCATGATTCTCGTTTTGAGGCTGTTAAAGGAAATTTTGGTTTTTATGATGTACTGCTTTCGCCAGGTTTGAAAGGTAAAATCAGTGGAATTTTATTGGATTTAGGAGTTTCATCGCATCAAATAGATGACCCGACACGCGGTTTTAGTTTTCAACAGGAAGGGCCTTTAGATATGCGAATGGGCAATTTGATGCGTCTTTCAGCTGAACAGGTTGTAAATGAATACGATTTACACGATTTAAAACGGATTTTCTACGAATATGGAGAAGAGCGTCACAGTGCCGCTATTGCCAAAAAAATTATTGAAGCACGCCCCATAAAAACTACTGCAGAACTCAAAAAGGCTATTACCAGAGTTGTTTCAGGCAAATTCGAGAACAAAACCTTGGCACGCATTTTCCAAGCTATACGAATTGAAGTTAATCGTGAACTCGACATGTTACGCCAGGCTTTGGAACATGCAGTAGAGTGGTTAGCCCCCGGTGGACGCTTAGTGGTGATTTCGTACCACTCCTTGGAAGACCGATTGGTAAAGCATTTTATGAAAGCAGGGAATTTTGAAGGTGATATTCCCAAAGATCTATTTGGTAATGATTTAAGTCCATTTTTGGTGATTACTAAAAAACCTATAGAAGCCGATGAGGCCGAACAAAAAGAAAATCCTCGTTCTCGAAGTGCACGGTTACGTGTTGCGCAAAAACGCGAAATCAAGGAGGCTGCCTGATGATGTACGTAAAAACAAATTTGAGTAAAGCACCGAGCATCACACCAAAAAAAGTGTCTCAAATGGGTGTGCCGCTCTCGCAAGTGAAGCCAAAAGCATCACCGAAATCTTTTGGTGCGCCAACTACCGCAACAGATGCCAAAAAAGGTAAAAGTATCTCAGCCGGAAAAGTGATTTTCTTTACGCTGATTTTTGGCGCTATTGGTTTGGCGTATTTGAATCATGTGTTTTCTACGCAACAAAGTCTAAAAGAAGTAATGGCATTACAGCGCGAGTATGAAAAAGTAAAACGACTGCATGCTGATAGAAAATTTACTTACGACCGTATGATTGGGCCGGCTGAAGTGTACGACCGCGCAAAACGGTTGGGTTTGAAAGACGGTGGACCTGCTGATGGCATAATTTACGTGGAGAAATAGGATTCATGGATAAAAACCGCACAGCCATATTATCCCGCCTTTTCATCATTCTTGGAATTGTAATGCTTTTTCCAACGGCAATTGTATTTCAGGTTTTCCGCATTAATGTAGTTGAAGGTGAAAAATTGCGCGAATTATGGAGTGCACAAGCTGTGGATTACATCCCGATTCCCGCACAACGTGGAACGATAATGGATGCCAACGAAACCATTTTGGTAACCAATTCAGTAGCCTACAATATTGCCATAGACCCCTTGTATCGTGGAATGA
>CAZIQX010000256.1:0-575 GCA_964541325.1 uncultured Chitinophagales bacterium
GTTAGTGTCTCATCGTAGGGCGGATAACCTTTGTATTGAATGATAGACCCGGGTCCGGCATTCCAGGCGGAAATAATCAAGGCAAGATTTCCGTTATAATTGGCATTGTATTTATCAATCAAATACACACAAATTAAAATGTTAATAGCCGGGTCGAATAAATCGCTTTCCTGAAGGTCTTTTAAACGATTTTCATCCACAAATTTAAAATCGTATTTCGAATTATAGAGCTCCTTGGCAGCTATACGACCGGTTTCCCACGTAATCTGAGTTAAGCCAATGGCATTTTTATTGGATACGGCATGTGGATTGGCAGCCGATTCAGCGCTGATTAATGCCCGTAAAAAGTTTCCGTTTACTTTATAACCCGGACGCGAATACGAAAGCGCCGTGAAGTAACGAATGTATTCTTCAAACTCTAACAAACGCTCTTGTGTTGATTTTGGGGGCACCTCATGAGAATGACGTTTCAAATAATCATTCAACAAATTTACTTTTTTTCCTGAATGGGTCTGTGCTGAAACTATCGGGGAACAAAATATCGTTAGAAAGACTGTAAGAACTACAGGAAATAC
>CAZIQX010000256.1:585-4017 GCA_964541325.1 uncultured Chitinophagales bacterium
CACCAATAAAGAAGATTTTTCCGATAGGTTCATTCCTGTCATCATACGTTAAATTCGGCTAAACTTAGTAAAACTGCCCATACTCACCAATATGAAAATCAACATCGGCAAGTATTCTTTTCTTTTCATGATCCTGACGCTAATCGTGTGCCAACCTATTCTTGCTCAGCAAAAAAGTTTATTTAAAAAAATCGCTCCACCGGTTTTCGACAGTGTATTGTATCAACCGGATGCCTTTGCTATTGGTGATATAAATGGGGATGGGTTTGAGGATTTAGTGATTTCACAAAGTGGAAAAAAACCACTCATTTTTTATTTCTATAAAGTGTCCGACTCCATCGATAGCTTAGGGTATTGGGATTTCCATAAAACTCACGGGATGCCCGACACAGTAAAAGGAACTCCAAGAGATACGGTTCAAACGTTGCTTCCCAATTATGGCCCCATACATATCGTGGACTCCAACTCGGATGAAACCAATGAAGTATATTTTCACATCAACACGTTTGAGCAAGCGGTGCGAGGTTTCTATTTTGCAGAGAATTTACCCGTTGGGAATCAAATTGCAACGTTCAGTCGTCCGGGTGGCTTTGCCTGGTCGTTTCAAAGTTCGCTAACATGGACTTTCATGGACTTTAACAAAGATGGTTTATTGGATGCCATACAAGGGATACAAGGAACAAAAACCGCTCAAAACTTCCTTATCTCCAATGTTTTTCAACAAAATAATCAACCGGTAGTACGCCTTGATGAATCGGCAATACGCGAATCGTATGGACGCACGGTAGGTTTGTATTCCTTTGATTTTAACAACGATGGTTGGATCGATGTTTTTGAAATCAATACAACCTATCCCGGTTTTAATAATATGCAGGATTTTTATTACAGTGGAAGCGAGACCGGTTTTATCCTACGTGGTGATAATCTGTTAGGTGGTTATACGATCTCTGCCGGAGCTGCCGTGGGTGACTACAATAACGATGGATTGCTCGATATCTATCAGTTGATGTCAGGAAGTACCCGACCTCGAAACCTCCTCTTCAAAAACCAGGGCAATCATCAATTTGAATCGGTTTCCAATACAACTACACTCGACCAATTGGATTCTCGTTCAGCAATGTGGGGCGATTTTAATAACGACGGACTGCTCGATTTGGTAATCGCAGAGTATAATGGTGCCGGAAACACAGGAGCGTACCCAACTTTGTTTCAAAATATAGGTCCTGATGCCAATGGTGAATACAGCTTTCGAAAACGAAATATCAACAACTTACCGGAACTCAATGCAATCGGCAATTGGAATCAGGTCAGTTTTGTAGATATTGAAAAAGACGGCGATTTAGATGTATTACTTACAGGTAAACACAATTTCCAACCTATTCTAGTTTTCGAGAACGAACTTATTCAATCCGATACCCTTGCTGCTGACACCAAACATTGGATTGGATTGGATTTAGTAACTACCAACTCCTTTACTAAAACTGCTATTGGCGCCAAACTCACCCTCACAGCCACAATAGATGGTAAAACAGTAAGTCAAACCCGAGAATTGCAACCTTTTCATGGCTTAATGGCCCAACAATCTCGTTTTGTGCATTTTGGTTTGAAAAATGCCACATCGGCAACCTTGCGCATACAATGGCCAAGTGGTACAACACAGCAACGAACGTTTTCATCAATCAGTGAACTGAATCAATATCATGTAATCACGGAACCGGAAGCCTCTAAATTAGTCATTGATTCCCCACAACCCTTTCCAATGATTGCCAATTTGGAGGAAACTCTTGTTGATACGGTCATTATTGAAAATGTGGGAAGTGGAAATCTCCAACTGAATTCCGTTTCGGTTAATAAAGCCTACTATACCATTACAGGATTTAGTGAAACGATTCCGGCAAAAACGAAAGGATTTATTGCATTAGAACTTTATACAGCAAACAGCGGCGACTTAGGTAGTTTTTCGGACACACTTGTGATTCAATCAAACACCTTATCCGGTGCTACTAATGTCGTGTTAAGTACACAAATTCGTTCTCGTCCGGCTCGATTTACGCAACTTATCCCCAATCCGGAATCTGCACCGGATTATCCGTTTTTGTCTCAATTTGATACCTACACCCATACGTGGATTGCTGATTTTAATCAGGATGAAACCCTTGATTTTTTTGCCTTAAGAAGAGATAGCACCACTCGTTTATTTTCTCAACATGACGATGGAAGATTTTCAGCAGATTTAGGTTTAATACCCAATACTATTGGAAATCAAGCACGATTTGTTGCCGTAGGTGATTTGAATACCGACGGTAAACCGGATTTTGTGTACCTCAATGAAGCACGTCCTAATCGTTTGGTCTTATCGGTTGGTGATAGTTATGAGGATAAACCTGTTGCTGCTTTTGCTGATGCCCGCATTTCTCGACATGCGGTTCTACACGATATAGATAAAAATGGATTTTTAGACATCATCATTGCTAACACATCCAATCAAACCAATCAAATCATACTCAATTCAAGAGGTTCGTCATTTAATGCAGTAAGCAGAAGTACGGATGAATTTACGCGTCAGCTTGGTTATGCTTCCTATGTGGCCGTTTATGATTGGAATAAGGATGGTCGTGATGATATTTTTGTAGCTGAATCCAACAATCCGAATGGAAATCGGGTCTTATTTTACGCACAGACCGATTCGTTGGTGTTTAAAAGACAGACTTTATTGGGTATAACAGATCGTGATTTTACGGCAAAAGGAATTCATTTTTTTGATTTTGATAATGATGGAGATCAGGATGTTTTTTTGATATCAGCATTGTCATCAACTGCTTCATTGTTGTTAAAAAATGAGAATAATCAATTACAATCGGTTTTTGGGGATGTATTTACAGCCGTTCAGAGCACTCCGGGTGAAGTAACGATTGTTGATTTTAATATGGATGGATTCCAGGATATTCTGATGACGAATGAGGAATTTTCCGGTAATAATGTGCTGTTGCAGTCAACAGGAGGAACAGGTTATTTGATACTAAATTCTGGTGGATTGGTGGAATCGGCGGGTAAAGCCACCTTTGGAGCTACGTTGTTAGATTGGAATTTGGATGCTCGTCCGGATGTGTTATTAAGTAATTATTTTGGCACTACAGAATTGTACCGCAATGACTTAACAGAAAATAACGCTATTGGAATTGTACCACTTGCCATGTATGGAACCGGCGCAAAAGGTTTGATGACAGGTACCGAAGTTATTGTTCGGGCTACCATCAATGGAAAAGAACAAATCATGTCGCGCACGTTAGGCAAACAATCCTTATTTGCTCAAAACATTCAAGCAGTTTGGTTTGGTTTAGGGCAAGCAACAACGGCAACCTACACAGTTCGGATCCCCGGAGAGAATATCGAAATTAATAGAAGAATACATGAAGTGAGTACTTATTACAC
>CAZIQX010000257.1:0-3976 GCA_964541325.1 uncultured Chitinophagales bacterium
GTTTTGGTGCTTTTGTGGTGCTTATGGACGTTTCTATCGCATCATTCACCATCATAGGGTTTACACTTATCTTGGGTTCGCTTGGGCTTTCTTCTGTTTCAACCTTATTGGCCGGAATTATTGCCCATGCCGACCGAAAAGGCGCTGTATTTTCTGTAATTTCCATGCCATTGATGATTCCCGTCATTCTCATGATTGTACGACTTTCCAAAGCCGGATTTGTGGACGGTTACTTAGCCGGAACAGTGGGCGACTTTGTGGGATTGGGGGCATTCTGTGGCGTGATGATCACGATTTCCATTTTACTTTTTGATTTTATCTGGGATGACTAATACCTATCCGCTTTTAGGAAACAAACGATTGGTTGGGCAACTTAAACCTCGCCAACAACTAACTAAGATATTGGAAGCCAATCGCTTATCGCATGCGTATTTATTTACGGGTGCTACCGGAATCGGGAAAAAAGCGCTGGCACTTGCTTTTGCTGAAGCCATTCAGGGCATTTCCAATCTCACTGATTTGGGCGAATTTACACAATCCAAAAAAAGTTCATGGTTCACTCATCCTGATATTCACGTGTTTTTTCCTATGCCGCGTGAATTTGATTTCAAAGAGTTTACCGGACGTAAAGAATTGCTGCATCAAGACCCCTATGATATCATCGACTTTGGTTTACGTCCAAGTTTAACAGGCAATGATTTAGGCAACAAACAAGCCTTTTATTCTATTGAGTATTACCGCGAACATATACGTCAGGCTGCTTTTTTAAAACCCAATGAAGGCGCTCGCACCATCATCATCTTATCCGATATTGAAAAAATGCGGGTTGAAATGAGCAATGCGTTTTTAAAATTATTGGAAGAGCCCAATGATCGAGTGATGTTTATCATGACCACGAGTCAGGTGGAGCATTTACTGCCTACGATTCTTTCAAGGTGTCAAATTATCAATTGCTCGCCACTCAGCAGCAAAGATATTGAGCAAGGTCTGATACAAAACGATGAGGTCTCTGCAGATGATGCCCAATATTTGGCGCGGATTGCAGGCGGAAATTATGCGATCACTCGTTTTTACAATTTGGATGAACTCAAGCAATCCCGCACCCTGGTTGTCGATTTTCTACGTGCTGCTTACGCCTCAGATGCCGTTAAATTGGCGCAGTTTTCCGATCAATTTAATCGTGATTACAACACTCAGGGTCAGCTTGGTGTATTGAATATGCTCGAAGTGTTTTTACGTGATATACACGTGTATCGCGAAACAGGCAATTCGAGTTTGGTCACGAATGCAGATCAGATTGAAGTGATTCAAAAATTTATTCAGGCACAAAAACAAGCTCGTTTACTCGATATGATTCATGAAATTGAAAAAATCCGGGTATCTGTTCGTCAAAATGTGAATGCTCGCCTGGCGTTAATCGTTTTGGCTAATCGCTTTTATTTGTTGATGCGAGGCCACGATGTGTTACATCCCGAATCAGAACCCTGGACTCACTTACCCGCTGTAACTCATGATTAATAATTCGATGCTTCACTTTTCAAAAATGCAGGGCGCCGGAAACGATTTTGTGGTTTTCGACAATCGCACGACAGGGCTTTCATTGGATGACATCATTCAACTTACACCAAAATTATGTGATCGCCGATTTGGTATTGGCGCCGACGGCTTACTCGTTTTACATCCTAACCCTATCCCGGGCGCTGCTTTTGAAATGATTTACCGCAATGCCGATGGTTCTGACGCCGGAATGTGTGGAAATGGCGCTCGTTGTATGGCTTTATTTGCTTCTATGCATGGTTATGGAACACAGTTCAGCTTTCATGTGCATGAAGTCATCTACAGGGCTGACGTTGATCGTGAGCAACATCACGTTGCGATTTATTTTCCTATCCAAGCTGAACTTGAATTAAAAACGGTTGGTGAATTCCCCGACTTTTATCAAACCTATACGGGAACAGATCATGTGGTGATTCCCTTACCAAGCATAACAGACTTAAACAAAAACACGCTTTTTGCACAATCAAGAGCTATGCGTTATCAGCAAGAGATTAATCCACGAGGCACTAATGTGAATTATTTCGTTCCGGAAACAACCCATAAAATCCGCGTGGAAACCTACGAACGAGGCGTGGAAGACTTTACATTAGCTTGCGGTACAGGTGCAATAGCCTCAGCCTTAACATTTGCGGAAACAAGCAATCTTACGGATGGAACTCATCGTATTGATGTTCAATGCGCCGGTGGATTATTAGCTGTTCAGTTTCAAAAAGAAAATCAACACTATCATTCAATAATATTGAGCGGACCTGCGTTTGAAGTCTTTCAAGGTTCCTTACCTCTATCCCTTTAATTAGTTCTACATGCAAAAATTGATTTTACTCTTGCTCTTTTTCGGGTTAATAACATGTTCATCTACACAATCATCTAAAAAAGAGTCGGCTACAGTTAAAGAACAACTTCCCGGTTTTTATTTACCGATTCAACAATTGCCACCCGAATACATCAAAAGTGTGTTTCTTGGACGCTCAAACACAACAGGTTTACCAATTCTTGCCTTAAACAGTACTACTCAATTAGAGCTTCGTTTTGATGACCTTAGAGAGGAAGCCGCTACCTATCAAATTCGTTTTCGACGCTATACAAAAGATTGGGAAGAAGACGGACTTGTTCCCACGCAAATTTCCAATGGTCAATTAGAGGATATGATTACAGGAATGACCCGTAGCGAAGGAGAATTTCCGGTATTTTTTCAGTATAGTTATTCGTTTCCCAATGACCGCATACAATTTATTTTGTCAGGAAATTGGATGCTGGAGGTGCTAGATTCATACACCGGTGAACTACTATTTTCTCTTCCTTTTTTTGTAACAGAACAAGTCGGAAAAACCGAAATTGAGTATGAAACCTTGAATGAAATCAAGTACAACTCGCGCTATCAGCATCAGTTTTTTGTGTTTTATGATGTACCGGACAATTTGCAAATCCCTGAATTTAATGTGAGTACCTACATGGTTCAGGATGGTCAATTGAAGAATAGTAAAGAACTGGATATCAAAGACTTATCACGAGCTAATGAAGGAATTATCCGATATCACCACGGTAGAGAAAATCTATTTATAGCCAATTATGATCATCAAAAATTGAACCTGCGTAAATTAGAAGAAAATCAGGAAATTCGTTTTGTAGAAGAACGCAGAGCTTTGCCTCCTTTTGTGTGGTTACATGATGACATCCCATCGTTTGAACAAACGAATAGTGGTGCATTAGTGAATGCGCCTTCAAAAAACCGCTTGGAACGGTATGCAGAAGTCATGTTCTCGTTTTCTCCAACATGGAATGTTGAGTCGGGTGATAAAATTTATGTTACAGGTGTATTTGCGCAGTGGGGATTGCGTAAGGAGTTGGAATTAAGCTACGATGCAGAGCAACAGCGATACGTCACCAAGGCCTTAATTAAGCAAGGAGAATATGCCTACAGTTATGCGGTAACGCGTCATGGAGTCATTCAAGAAAATCTGGCACAAAACCCGTTTGGAGAGACACGCAGAAGTTATGCCGTGTTTGTGTATTACAACGACCCCAGCCGGTTTATTGATCGCTTGTTACACATCCGCGAATTCGAAACGAAATAAGTTACTCGGCCGGGCGGAAATGAGCTGATTTTAGTGGTAAATAGCAATATTGAATGCAATTCTAAGTTTCAGACGAAAAACGGGAGAAAGAGGAGCGTTTTAGGTCATTGGTGTATTGGGACGCGCGGAAGGTTGCCCTGAACTGCCTTACGGGGTTGTGCAAATTAATTCGTAATCCACCTTCCCTACATTGGGTCGGGACAGGATTTGCCTTGTGAATCCATACTGCGGTTCGGCGTTGCCTTGCACGTCCAAAAGTCCCCCAAACGGATGACAGATGTAATTAGAATTAAGTACTTTGGTAGAATCATAGCACTAAAACTGTCTAAATTTTGTTTTTATAA
>CAZIQX010000258.1:0-532 GCA_964541325.1 uncultured Chitinophagales bacterium
AAATTTTAGCAGGTTTATTGGTTGGTACGTACTCATTTCCCATTCGAGTAACCACTTCTTACATTCATGTTTTTGAACTCACGATTGATGATTGGGTAGAGTTTAAGTCGGGCTGTGGTCAGTTACAATGGTCAATTGGCCCAAGAATGATTAAGGCCGGTTAAGTACTAACTGGCAAAACAACCATTTTTTTCCAAATTTGAAATCACATCTTTGGTAATCGGCTTTTCAATGTAAGCAGTTATACACGGAAAGGATTGTGCAGTTTCTTTGTCTGATTGATTTACGGATGAGGTTATGATAACAACTGATGGTATATAAGTAAGTTTTGTATGAATGAGTTCTAACAGTTCCCACCCGTTCATGATTGGCATATTTAAATCAAGCAATACTGAAACAGAGGCACTGAACAATTGTTCATTTTGAAGATGCCCCCAAGCTTCTTCACCATTTCGGGCTTGAAAAATCTGATCAAACACACCCAATTTTTGAACGATTACCTCATGTAACATCAAGGTGATTTCGTCATCAT
>CAZIQX010000258.1:542-3492 GCA_964541325.1 uncultured Chitinophagales bacterium
TTGGAGGCATCTAACACGGAGAAGACCTACATCTCGTCATCATCAACAATCAGTGCAACTCGTTTAGCCTTCATTGGATAAGTCTTCTAATGCTTCTGTCTTTATCGTTATTTCGCGTATTAACATATCAATTTCCTGCGCAGAATCCGACATGGTTTCCATTAATTCTTGTAAGGTAAGTTTCTCACCTAACAATAGGTCTTTATTCGAGATAAGACCCATTAATCTAGCCAATGGAGCGCGAATAACATGCGATTGAATCCAGCTAATTTCTTCTAACTGACGATTTTTTTCCTCGATTGCCGTCATGTATATATATCGTTCGCTTACATCTTTGTTGATGGAAATCCAGTGTGTAAACTCTCCTTTTTCATTTTGAATAGGTGTTAGTGATACATCATTATAGAAGGTGCTACCGTCTTTACGATAGTTTAATACCACACCTTGCCAGGTTTCTCGGTTTGCAATAGCTTCTGTGATTGATTGAAAAACTTCAGGATCGCTTTTATCGCCGTACAGGATTGCCGGCGATTTTCCAATGATATCTTTGGGTTCGTAGCCTGTTATTTTTGTGAAGCCTTCATTTACGTAAATAATGATAGGTGGGGAGTGTTTACCGGTTGGCATGTTGGTAATCAGTACACCGTTGTTGGCTTTGGTGATAACCGTTTCGAATAATTTGAGCTGCTCATCGCGAATTTTTTTACTGGAAATATCACGCATCGCTCCGATTATTCGCACCGCCTTACCCTGTTCATTTCTTAGAATATAAGCGGTATCTGTTACATAGGCATAGGTTCCATCGCCACGGCGATACCGGTATTCCCCGTTCCAACGATTAATTTCGGGGTCGGCATACGCTTCTTCTAACGTTTGAATTATTTCAGTTTTGTCTTCGGGATGAATAAGGTCTTGCCAGCCTTGTAAGATACAACGTTTACCGTTAGGACTGTGGCGGAATAACACTTGGTAATTTTCGCTGAAATGCAATTCATCAGAATCGAAATTTCGTTCATAAAGCGCATCTTGAGTGGCTTTGTTGATGTATTCGTACCGCTCATTACTTTCTTGTAAGTGATTCAAATACGTACGTTCATCGGTTTTATCCAACAACGTGATAACATATGATTCCTGAGATTTCAAAGGAATAATGAATAAATCTACAATATGGAGATTTCCATTTTTGTTGTGTAGAGCGATATTGGAAAAAAATAGAGTTGAGTAATCGTTTAGCTCAATGCGTTTACGAACTTGTGAAGTTACATTTTCTAAAAACTCCGGATTGGCGAAGTGTAAATGTTCATCAACAGTGGCAGTTGAAAAATCGTTAATAGTCCATCCGTAAGTAGTTGTAAATGCTGTATTAACATAAATGTATTTGGGCTGATTTAATAAACGAATAACCACACCAACGGGTAAATTGTTGAGTGTGGTTTCAATAAACTCGTTTCGATGTTCAAGGGCTAACTCGGTTTCTTTTTGTTTGGTGATATCAAAACGAATGGCCATAAATTGATAGGGTTCACCATGTTCATTCAGAAACGGAACTATCGTTGAATCAGCCCAAAAGTAACTACCGTCTTTTCGTTTGTTTTGAATTTGTCCCCGCCAAATCTTACCCTCCAAAATGGTTTTCCACATGGTTTCATACACCTCTGCCTCATGAATTCCCGATTTTATGATTCGGTGATTTTGCCCAATCAATTCTTCCAAATCGTACCCGGTAATTTCGCAAAAGCGTTCATTGGCAAAGGTAATAAGTCCATCACGGTTGGTAACTGAAACAGCTGAAACCGCATGAAGGGCAGTCCGATAATCTTGAATATGTTTTAAAGAGGATTTTAGCTCCGATTCTAGTTTAAATCGGTCGGTAATATTTTGCGCTGTTCCATACAGACGTACAACGTCGCCCTGTTTATTTTTTTCGGCAAATCCGTGTTCTTCAATCCAACGGCGCTCACCTGAAGGAGTTGTGATGCGGTACACAATTGTGAAAGCTTCACCCGTTTCTTGGGCCTTTTTTGATGTTTCACGCACCCTATCCTGAAATTCATCATCTACAAAATCTATAAACGATTCATGCGTATCATGAAAGGTGGCTTTATCCGCGCCAAAAACATGATATAATTGGTCAGTCCAAAGCAGTTTATTATTTCTAAAATCAAAACTCCATGCACCTAGATTAGCTATGCGTTGCGATTCACCTAATAATTGGTTGAGAGCTTTAATTTCCAATTCTTGCTTTTTTATTTCGGTGATATCAATCAAACTTGTACTAGTAAACAGATTTCCTTTGGAATCAGAAACCATTTTTGAGGTAACGGCCACGGGAAAGGTAGAACCGTCTTTGCGAACACCTAGAAACTCAGCATCTAAAACCCCGTCTTTTTTTCGTTTATCGAGCGCCGATTTATATTCAGATGTGGTGGTATTGAATATCGCTTCACGATGTAAGCGCATAAATTCTTCAACTGAATAGCCAAAAAGTTCTGCTGCTTTTGAGTTTGCTTTTAAAATGGTTCCATCCGGTTTTCCTAAAACTAAACCAATTGCGGAATTTTCAACAAGGTGCTCAAGCATGTCAACTTTGTTGAACGCAATTTCCTTATCAAGCTCGAAAAGTGTTTCTTTTACAGATTCGGGCAGATTTTCAATCTGATTTATCAGACGCTGGATAAGGAAATCTATCTTTTTTTGGGTCATGTTATCCTCATTAAACATGAATTGTAAATCTAAACAAATAAATTTGACTTACAAGGTTAAATTATAAGTAAGCCATGTCTTTTTTGTGATTAAGGGGTACGTGTAAGACTAAAACCTACAAATGGTTGTACTGTTCCTCTTAGTGTTAATTGCGCCTTAAACTGATTGGGTATCAAAATTGTGCTGCATACATTTTAAGTGAAATTAGTGAGGAGTTAGTACCATGAACCAAACACGTTTTATCTCA
>CAZIQX010000258.1:3502-3927 GCA_964541325.1 uncultured Chitinophagales bacterium
GGAAATGATAAATTCGGAATTATTCACTGATTTATTAGATACCGATGTCTTACTCACCGATGAAAGTTTGCAAGAAGCCTTGCATGAATTATATATTCATTTTCCTACAGAGCTCTTACGAACAATTTTGGCTCGTCCGAATTTTTTCCCGGATAAAAGACCGTATTTGTTGCAATTCAGTACGCATCAGCAATGGGTTAAACAATTAACAGAAACGATTTTACTGAATACCAAACGCTTAGAGAGCTTTAAACAGGTGTTAAGTCCAACTAATCGTGGGTGTACGTGGCGCTCCGTGGAATCACAAGAAAATTTTGTTCGTTTGATAGCTGAACAACTAGCCGAATCCTTTGGTAGAACGCACGATGTACAGTTCTTTTTTGATAAACATCCTGTGCCCATACATCCGCATCATCTTAAACTAT
>CAZIQX010000259.1:0-3888 GCA_964541325.1 uncultured Chitinophagales bacterium
ACGACCCCAAAGCAGCCCGACCCCGATGAACGAAGTGAATCGGGGATTTGCCCCAATGAAAATCCTTCTAATAGGTCATCAATAGTTCTGTTAAATTGGTATCAGAATTCAGATTTAGGCGTTTACGCAGTCTGTAACGGCGTTCTTCCACACCACGTACCGAAATATTTAGCAAGGGCGCAATTTCTTTGGATGCTAAGTTCATGCGCAGGTACGCACATAAACGCAAATCACCGGGGGTTAAATCGGGATATTCTTCTTTCAAGCGTTTAAAAAAGTTGCCGTGCGCCTGATCGTACAATTGCTCAAACGCTTCCCATTCTAGTTCATCTTGTAAATTTCGGTCAATGAGTTGAATAATTCGATTGTAATATTTTTTGGGGAAGCGGTCACCCAATTCTTCTTTTTGTTGTGTCAGTTCGTCTTTGATGGTATTCAACAGCTCATTTTTTCGCATGATAGCCATGGTATTCGTAGCTAGTTGCGATGATTTGTGTTCCACCTCAGCTTGTAGTTTTTCGTTGCGCAGGGCTATAATCTCTTTTTGGGCAAGCTCGGTTTGTAACTGAATCTCTTTTCGTTCTTTTTCAAACTGTTCTCCTAGTTTTTTCCAGCGCTTCTTCGAGACATAAAATCGGATTAATAGGGTAATTAGCAGTACAATGATGAAATACAAAAAGTAACCTAAACCGCTGCGATACCAAGCTTCTTTTATGGTGAATGTATAGGATTTAATGCCTGATAATTGTCCGGAGCCATTTAGTGATCGCACATTAAACGTATAGGTGCCCGGTGTTAGGCGCTGATAACTGATTTTCGTTTGGGTTGTCCAATCACTCCAACTTTGATCGTAACCATCCAATTTGTATTGAAAATAGGAGATAAGGCCTGTTGATTGCGGACTAGACCAATAAAATGAAAGAGAATTATTGTCATTCGAAAAAGTTCGTGAGTCTGATTTTAGCACGCTTCCATCGAGTATTCGTTTGTCATCAGCTAACAGTTCTATTTTGGTAATTTCCGGTAAGCCGGAAATGGACGGTGTTTTAAATATCTGATCTAAATTGATGATGGAGAATCCGTCGTCAAGACAAATTACATGCAAGCTTTCACTGACAGGTACAATACGTTCATAACCTTCTAACAAATGAAAATCATACGCTTTGGGCAACAAGCGATACAGTAATTGCACTTGATTGAAACGAACTTCAGCTAAGATAATTTCTGCTTTTTTGATGAACCAATAGCGGTGATTTCCGGCTGATACCACATTCATAATTGGTCCTTCAACGGAAAAAAGGGAATCTAATTTGGTATAGGGCTGAAATTGTTCATTGATGGAATCCCATTCAAAAATGGAATCACTTGTGGAGATAAAAATGCGGTTATCCAGTTTAAACACCCGATTGGATGACTCATGTATGCGTTGATCTTTTCCGATGGTAAGGATGGTTTCTATACTATCCAAGGCCATGTTGGGTTGTAAACGACGCACGTTTTTAATGCTGTGTCCCGCCCAAATCAGTCCCAAATGATCCATTTCCAGAAAACGGGTAGGGCTTGAAAAACCTCGCAAGGATGTTGCTTTACGCCATAAGCCATCCGATTTTTTAAATTGTACCAATTCGCTGTAAGTACTTTGAATTTTGATAGAAGGGTTTCCGGGATAGTCTTTCAGATTATATGCCCCGACTACATCACTTACCTGAATCAAATTCTCTTGTTGAAGAACAAAAGTACCATTGTTGAGTCCGGCATATAAAAGTCCGTCAATAACGCGCAAAAACCAAACTTGACCTTGAGATTCTTTGATGAGTTTACCATTGATGAACTTTCCGTTTACATCTTGTTCATACGCGTAAATACCCTGATTGCTACCCACATATAAGGTTTGATTGAGAAGCGCAGCTGTATAAACACTTCCAACTTTGGGGTTTTCATCACGGTAAGTATCAACGGCAGTGTTGAAGGCAATGTAGCTCACACCTTTATCCAAGCCAACCCACAAATTTTGGGAAAAATCAGTTGCTAAGCTTAATACAGTATTATTTTGCAGTCGGCTATTGGTGTTAATTTTGGTTAACAAACGGGGATTTTCTTCTAAGGTGAAGATGTGAACACCGTCCAATATCGTTCCAATAATTAAATAAGAATCGTTTTGTATTGCTGTATTTATCTTTTGCTGAACGGTGAATTGTACATCATTCGAGGTGAGTTCTTTAAGTTGAAAGGTTGAATGATTAAATAGATATAAGCCCTTACTTGTAGCTAAAAAGCTTTGTTTATCATTTAAGGAGACTATGGCTTTCAACTCTTCATCATGTAAGCTTTCCATTTTGTTGAGGTTCTATCATACACGTAAATTGACCCAAACGTATGAAAATATAAATATCCGTTATGCTCCGTAATTTGCCAAAACTCATCATTTGCGTTAATTCCTGATTCAGCTTTTGAGACCAAAGAAGTGTAGGTGTAGGTTTCCTCTTTGGTGCGAGTCCAAAAGCCTAGTTCTTCAAAGCTACCGGTATAGATCGTGTCATTAACTACATATACAGATCGAATAATCGTTTTTTCAGGAAGTTGATATAAGGTACTTGAAGCATTTTCAAAAACAACTAATCCATAATTGTTTGCGAAATACACACGTTTGTCGGAATCTAAAGCAATACCCCAATTTTGGTTGCCACCTTTTGTAAACTCAACCGGATAATTGCTGATTTGATACTTTAATTGTGAATAGAGAGGAGAAGTGCACAAAACGCTACTTAGCAGCAATAACAGTAACCATGCCATGTGTTTAGTGGCATACCCATATGTTTCAATACTACTACTCACCAATCTTTTTTTTGATACCATCGCTTAACCAAATGTGGGAGCAATCTACAAAAAAAATGGCTTTATTTGGCTGTATTCCTTCGATTATGAGATACTTTCCACAAACTGTGGAAAACTTTTTTCGGGAAGTTCTATTTTTCATGGTATCATTGATCATTCTTTGAAATAATGGATTCGTGGTTCCGGTTCATCACGCCGGATTAAAAGGGAATTTCGTGTAAAACGAAAGCTGTACCCGCAACTGTAATCTTCAAACGCTGTTGAAACACATCGTAATGCCACTGTTCGTAATCCACCGGACGGGAAGGTTTGTTCAACAGGAAGAGAGCCAGGAGACCTGCCTCGTAATCGTCGTTTCAGAACTTTCGGGAATAAAAGTTCACTGAATAAATACTATGAATTCTATACTCAAATCGGGGTTAATAGCCCTTTTCTTATGGATTAATCCGTGCGTATTATACGCTCAAGTTGCTGATTCTATTCAGCTTCCCGAGATTGTTGTGTTGGAAGATGCCTATAAAAAGGAGCTATTTCGTTTGGGAGCAAGCATCAATCGGGTCGATTTGCATCAAACCGGTTCGTCACAGTCACTAGCTGAGGTTTTACAGGCTCAATCCGGTTTGTTTTTCAGAAATCAGGGGGCAGGATTATTGGCTACGGTTTCTCAAAATGGATTTGCACCTCATCAGACCCGAGTAGAGTGGAATGGCATGGAAATCAATCATCCAATGCTTGGAGTGGTCGATTTTTCGATGATTCCCTCCCGGTTTTTAGGTTCAGCGGAATTTTCATCTACCTATTCATTTGCAAATCCGGGTGCTATGGCTTTGGGAGGTGTGATTCAATTGGAATCGCCACAAATCTCTTCACGAAAGACACTTATCCACGTTGAACAAGGTCAGTTTGGTCGTTATGGTGTACAACTTGGGTATGTACAATCACAACAAGCTTATGTACAAGTAGCGTATCAACAAGCAAAAAATAACTTTGAGTACAATGACCCGGTTTTTGGAGTTCAACGAAAACGTGCTCGTAATGCTTCGCAATTGATTG
>CAZIQX010000260.1:0-2676 GCA_964541325.1 uncultured Chitinophagales bacterium
ACCCTCACATAGATGACTCACATATCCCGAACGCTTTCGGGACTGTGAGTCAAACTGAAATTTGATTCGTTTATTTACATATCCTTATCTTTGAGCTGGTTTTAAAGATGCTATCTATTAGAGATAGTTAAACCAAACTATTCATGGCTTATAACCACTCCGTTTAAGCTATTTTACTGTTTGAAATCCACCTCAGGCTACTTGACCGTACGCTGCATGCCCTGATTTGGAAAGCAACGAAATCCTCAGCCTATAGTAACGCTGAGAGCGAAAACTTATGTACATAATCGTTCACGATTTAAAAGATGCACTCCAAATCAATCTAAAAAAGCAGCTATTTCATGAAAACCAACCTCAATAACCAAACAACCACCACCGCCAAGCAAACACTAGCACCGATCACCTTTAATGTCGGAATTCTAGACGTAAAGCTCGATTATCTGCACTTCACACTGTCCAATCAACCGTTTGATGGTGCCGTACGTCGCCACATGGATTCTTTTAAGCCAATAAAATCACTAGTTCCAGACACCTTTTGGAGCACAATTAACAATCAACGAGTTTATATGAACGTTTCAGCTAATCCCAATACTCTGATACCGGATGTTAGCGAGGGCCATGTTGAAATCGATTATGTTTCCGAAGAATCGGTTACGTTTCCATTCGATGTAATAACACAGCCACAAGTTATTACAACACTTAAAATACAGGCCAATGAAGACTTGGAGCGTTTTTATAAACAGCTGTTACGTGATGAATTGATTCAACACTGCCATGACTTAGGCTGGAAGACAAGTCCCAATTTTGTTCGTGATGTTGAAATTTGGGTGGAGCAACCTACGCTCATAGAAAACAAATATAAACTCTATAAGAAATTTACAGCCCGATTTCATCACAACGAATTTAATGTGCCTTGGGCACTGAGCATTAGCTATCAAAAAAATGTTTATACCGTTCCATTAAATTTAGCTAACGCCGAGGATCTTCGAATGAATCAACACATCATGGTTGGAAACACGGTATGGCTAAGGAAAAAGTATCAAGGTGACGAAGCAGAATTGAAAAACGAGGAAATCGTACTGCATTACGATGCCATTCCCGAAAAGCTTAAACAGCGTAAAAATCCATTTGAAAATCATCCTCTATTGTTTCAAAAAGAAAATAAAGTGGTGTTTAATCTTCTTGCTAAACACTTAAAACAAAGTAAATCAAGTTACACCATCATCAAACCATTAGAAGATGAAGCGCTTGGTCGTCAAGCCACACTCGATCGATTTGAGCTTAGTTATAAAGATGGGAAAACCGGTTTTCAACCCAAAACAGATTTAAAACAATTTGGCCCAGCGGAGCAAGTTTCAAAGTTGATACGCATTGTACCGATAGCCTCATTGAGTTCTCGAAATGAAGCCCAGACTTTAGTTAAGCACTTTTTTACTGAAAATCGGTACTTCAATCATCTGCAAAACTATTTTAAATCCAACGTACAGGTTGATCACGACATCCTTTTTTATGAGAATATTCTTGAGCCGGAACATGAAATCATGCAAGCGTTAACCCGTGGAAGGTATAAAGCAGGTGAGCGAATCATTGCCTTTATTATTCATCCCTTTCAAAAACATGATGAACTCGAATTACATCGAAACATATATCATCGTTTAAAAGAGCAATTGTTACAGATAGGCATTGTATCGCAGTTTATCTACAAAAATCATGCGTATGCTTCAGGATTAGATTATTTCAATGTGAATGTGGCTAGTGCACTTTTGGCCAAAGCCGGATTTCAACCCTGGCGACTTAAAACACCCTATACCAATTCATTAGTGATAGGAATCGGGATGTTTAATTCTGTCCGCGATCAAAAAAAGTATTCCGGAGTAACGGTTTGTTTAAAAGGGGATGGCTTTATCCATCAACATGATGTATTTCAGGACAAGGAGCAGCAAGAGTTAATGGGAATGCTACACTATTCCATCAGGAATGCGATTAAAAATAACCCAGAAACAAAATCCTTGATTATTCATGTGTTACGACAAGTTTCTCGAAAAGAGCTCAAACCCTTATATGCGATGCTCAAAACGATAAAAGTCAAAATTCCGGTTTTTATTGTGAGTATCAATGAGGGTGGAAATCGACAGGTGTACGCCATGAATAATCGTGAAGAACATAGATTGCTGCGGTCTGGAACCGTAATTCAACAAAATAATACCACCTACTTAGCTTATGTGAATGATTTTATTCAACCGAATGATACACCTAAGCGATTTTTATTTCCGGTTAGTATGCAGGTAGTCGAATTGGATAAACAAACATCAACCTATAAACCTGTTGAGCCCCGATATGCTTTTAAGCTAATCGAACACGCTATCCAATTGGCACGCTTGAACTTTCAGACGGTTCAAACGCAACCCTTGCCCATATCCGTCTTGGCAGCAAAACGTGTAGCCGAACAAATGGCCTATATGGAAACGCCCGTTTACCCCAAATTGGATAAAAAGCAACAATGGTATTGGTGATAGATAATCAGGACTCACAGTGCTTACAGCCCTGTGAGTCCTTTATGTAAGCGTGAACGAACCTATGAATTAAAACCACCCTCACATAGATGACTCACATATCCCGAACGCTTTCAAGACAGTGAGTCAAACGGTGTCCTTTATGTAAACGTGAGCATGCCGG
>CAZIQX010000260.1:2686-3448 GCA_964541325.1 uncultured Chitinophagales bacterium
AATAATAGCAAACGCACCACGAAGTGATACCGAAGGCACCACGAAGTGAAATGAAGCGTATATCCTGACTCAACCCATCCCCAAACTAGTGCTCCTTTCGCCCTTGATGTTAAATTCTGAAAATTCGATTCGAAGCGTAGGCTAGAACCGCGCAGCAACATTGCAGATGCCACGTTGTGCTAAAACACGTAGCGAAATTCAACATTCGACTTTCGACATTCCAAATCCGAAATCCGAAATCCGCAATTTCCTTCTTGTCCAATTCCTCACATACTAGTATCATTTCCCCATGCAACAATTCTACAGAAACGGACGGTTAATAGAATGGGACCCGGAAAAACCGGTGATTACCTGTCTGATGAGTGTGTACAATGGACAAACCTATCTGCGAGAAGCGATGGACTCCATACTCGATCAGACCTATACCAATTTTGAGTTTCTGATAATCAATGATGGTTCCACAGATGATACGGTACCCATTATTGATAGCTACAATGACCCACGAATCCGACTGATTCACAACGAGGAAAACATCGGTCTTACAAAAAGCCTCAATAAAGGCATAGACCTGGCAAAAGGTGAATACATTGCCAGAATGGACGCCGATGATATTAGTTTAAAAGAACGATTTCAGCATCAGTTAGATATCATATCACAGCATGAACAAGCTATTGTTTTTGGAAGATTCGAAAGTATTGACTCTAATAGAATAGTCAATACAAATCTTAAATCATATTGGTATTCATCTTCAGAAGTAGCATT
>CAZIQX010000260.1:3458-3883 GCA_964541325.1 uncultured Chitinophagales bacterium
AATGAACAATATGAACAATCGCAAGATTATGATTTGTGGCTTCGATTAGTAAATAATTATCCAATTCAAATTACAAGAAACGTTGTATATCAACTAAGAGATCATCAAAATTCAATAAGTAAGACTAAGTTAAATAATCAAATTTCATCGGTTATAAAGATTCATAGAAAAAATATGCAATCCATTGAGATTGCGAATATTATTAGGCAAAAAAATGATGATGAAAAACTTAGTACTTATGAGAGTTTAAGTTTATATCTAGCTCTGTTGAAATATCTTTGCTCCATAAAATATTTGCAAGCTTATGAATTGGAACAATTATTTGTTAATCATTTGAATTTTACCAAAAAAGAATATTTTCTAGTAAAAAAAATATGCAGGATAAAAAAGGTTTTAGTGTAATCATTCCAAGCTTTAAGCGTCCA
>CAZIQX010000261.1:0-3829 GCA_964541325.1 uncultured Chitinophagales bacterium
AAAGGTTTCACCTATAAAGGCTGTATTAGATCTATATTAAGTCCGTACTAAGTCCGTACTAAGTCTATCAAACTCGCTAAAAAACGGCGAATTTAAAGAGTAAACACGGATTTAGTATAGCTTTTATAAAGAATTGATAGAGAAATGATAGAGAAACACGGGTTTTTGAAGCCCCTCAGAAGCCACATGGTGCCTTATCTGTTAAAAACTGCGTACAATGTAAACAAAATCGGATATTGCTGTAATTGGGTTTGAAAAATCACTATCAGCCAGAAATACTTAAATAAAAAGAGGTGCTTGTATAAATACTTAATACTATAAAGTTGATAGGGCAATAAATCTTCATGAAAGAGTACTTAAGAATGTATGGTAACATGTAACTCTTTGAAATGTAAGCCTAAGGTAACTCGTTAATCAAAAAATGTTTATAGCGATTACGAAAAATATTGAATCCTGAATCAATGCTGAGTATGCGCTGCGTATGGAGTTTTTCTGAAATTATTATAAGTGAGGCATCGGCCAAATCAATAGGTATATCTGAATAGGTTTCAGTGAGTTCGATAATACGACCTAAATCATCTTGCTCAATGGGGATTAATTCTAATCCACCCACATCAATCCACTTTAAAAAATTGGCTTTAATTTGCTGATTAAACTCGAGCATATAAGCTACTTCAGTAATTACCATCCATGTAGTTACAAAAATTTCTTTCTGTTTTTTGATGTGTTCCAAAACCCGTTTGTGATGAATATCCCTTTTGTCGAAAAGGGCAATGAGGGGACCCGAATCAACGATGAGTCTTTGCATGAAACTTCTCTTTTAGAACGGATTTATAGGTTTCGCTAAGGTTATGAGTTACTGAGATTTCGGGATTTAAAGCATCAGAAGATTCAAAAAAACGTTTTCCTAAATCGAAGGATGAAAGTGTTTGCTTTTTGCTGACGATATATGCAGTTAAAGCCTCACGAATCACATCACTTTCACTGATATTTTCTTGCTCGGATAGCATTTTTAGCTCTTTTTGAAGTTTTTCTGATAGTCGAATAGATTTCATAACAATCTTGTATTACAATTTGTAATACGGTATGTTTTTTTTATCGATTTGTCAAGCCAATACTAAAAAAAGCACTAACCCTGTTGGATTAGTGCTTTAACATTCAAGCTGGAAATCAACTTATTTAATCTCTTTCCATGCTTTAAATGGACTTACCTGAACGGCTTTTACGTTCTCTTCGAAGGATTTCCAAGTGTTTTTGTAGAAGGTATTCACACGAGTTATACCGGCATTCAACGCTTGTTCTGCTTCCTTCATTACAATCTCATGAGTTGATGTTGTTCCATCGATTGCAGAGTACAAATATCGATTTACGTTACCAATTTTCGCTGATACAATATCCGCTGAACGGAAAATACCTTGAACATTTTCTTTGGGTAAAAACAGTTCACGCAAGGCGGTTAAAGAATCCTTTAAAGCAGTAGCTTCCTTTTTCAGCGCTTGAAGCGTGGTGTCTTTTTGGGCATCAGGCCATTGCTTAGCCAATAAGTCCAGGGTTTCTTTGCTATCGTTTAGTTGTTTGATAGCATCGTTCATAGTTTTTCGCATATCCTGAACTTTGTTCAAACCAGCCAGCATTTCTTTTAACTTTTCTTGATTTACCGGGATTCGAGGGTCAAAAATTACCTCAACTTCGGTAGAGTCAACAGCGCCGTTGTAGCTTACCCGGATTTTATACGTTCCGGGAAGAACAGGATTTCCGCCCGGTTCCTGTGCATCAGGTCCTCTACGACTATTGGGGTTTTCGATGCCTTTGTAATCTAATCCCCAAATAATGCGGTTCATTCCGGTTTCCGGTTTAGCGGTTAACGTACGAATTACTTGGTTGCCTTCAAGAATTTCGATTTTAGCAGATGGCGCTTTTTTTCCTTTTTGGTCTTTATACTCTTTCTCGAAATCTTTGGTGCCCTTTTTCACCGAATAGGTAATGATAGTTCCATTCGGACGATTATCCCCATTATACATAGCATCGGCATCAAAGCGAATTCCGGGTGCTTGTTTTGTTTGGGCGTGAACAGCAGTTGATGGCTTAAAGACGGCAACTTCTTTGTCAAGCAAACCGATTCCTTGGCGAGCTAATTCACGGAGGGGACGAATATTGTCAATCACCCAAGCAGCACGGCCAAATGTTCCGATTACTAAATCGTGTTCCCGCGACTGAATGGCCAAATCAGCGGTGGGAACGGTTGGAAATCCTTTGGTCCATTTTGTCCAGGTTTTTCCTTCATCAATGCTGACAAATAAGCCAAACTCTGAACCGGCAAATAATAATTTTGGTTCTTCAATATCCTGAATGAAGGACCATAACCAGCCATCCACTTTTTTGTCGTCAACCACGCGCTCCCATTTTTTACCATAGTCACGAGTACGGAACAAATAAGCCGACCAATCGCCTTGACGATAATTGTTCATGACCACATAGGCTTCGCCTTTTGTGAAACGAGATGCACGGATTTGAGGAACCCAACCACCTTTAGGCGCACCTTTGATTTTTGCACCAACATTATCCCAGGTTTTTCCGCCATCACGGGTAAGTTGAACGTTTCCATCATCCGTTCCTACCCAAATTACATCTTTCTCAATAGGGCTCGGTTCGATGGCCAAAATGGTCGTGTGATTTTCGGCTGCGGTAACATCAAAGGTTAAGCCACCACTTTCCTTAAAGGTTTGTTTTTTCGGATCATTGGTTGTTAAATCCGGTGAAATAATGGTCCAATTATTTCCTTTATCGGTGCTTTTGTGCACAAATTGAGATCCGTAATACACGGTATTGGAGTCAAAGGGGTCTAGCGCGATGGCAGAATTCCAGTTAAAGCGTAATTCAACACCTTCAGGATGTGCAGGACGAATGGTTTTTGTAAAACCAGTAATATGATCATAATACCCTAAATTTCCACCTTGCGACATCGCATAACCATAACGGGAATCTTGTGGGTCGGGTACCACGTCAAAACCATCCCCAAAATACAGCTCTTGCCAGGTTGCATTGCGAATTCCTGCATCGTGCCACACATAAGCCGGGCCACGCCACGAACCGTTGTCTTGCATTCCCCCATAGACATTGTACGGCCATTCATTATCTACATTGATATGATAAAACTGTGCTAAAGGTAAATTCTCAATAAAACGCCAGGAAACACCTCCATCATAGGTAATGTTGAGTCCACCATCGTTTCCATCAATCATAAAATTGGGATTTTCGGGATGAATCCACCATGCGTGGTGATCGGGATGTACACCCCAATAGGGAAGAATCGTACGGAATGATTTACCGCCGTCTTCACTCATACCAACACGAGAATACAGCGTGTAAAGTCGGTTTTCATTACTTGGATCCACATAAATTTCAGCATAATAGAAGGGACGGTCGCCAATATCACTGCCATCGTTTACTTTACGCCACTTCAAGCCACCATCATCACTTCGGTAAAGCGCATTCTTCTTGGATTCAATAAGTGCATAAACTACTTCCGGTTTGTTGGTTGCCTGTGCTAATCCCATACGACCTAACTCACCTTCCGGTAGCCCATCCTCAGACGTGATTTTTTTCCAGGTTTCACCGCCATCAAACGTTATATGCAATCCGGAGCCTTCACCACCTGATTTAAAAAACCAAGGCCAACGACGATATTCCCACATGGCAACAATCAATTTATTGGGATTGGCCGGATCCATAACCATATCTGCCACGCCGGTTCGCGCATTAGCATACAGGATTTTTTTCCAGGTTTTTCCACCATCTGTGGTTTTGAATACTCCACGTTCTTCTGTAT
>CAZIQX010000262.1:0-3785 GCA_964541325.1 uncultured Chitinophagales bacterium
ATTGGAGATATGAAAATTCACGTTTCGTCAGAAACCGGGCGCCTGAATGGCGTTGTTGTTCACACACCCGGAAAAGAAGTTACCTTAGTAAGCCCCGACATTAAAGATGAATTGTTATTTGATGACATCATTTTCGAAGCTGATGCACGCGAAGAACATCTTGCTATGCTCGATGTGTTCAAAGCAGCACTTCCCGAAGGTGGTCAAGTATTTGAAATTTGTGATTTAATTTTTGATGCCTTTCAACACGAAGAAGCACGATATTATTTTATCGATTTACTTGTTCATCGCTTTCCAGAATGGAATCTAACTCCAATTGAGCAAGAACTTAAAGCTCTTACTCCCAACGAATTACTCGAATTTGCCATCAATGGGCGAACCGACGGCTTAAGAGGATTTAGTATTCATCCTTCACCAAATATCTTATTCACTCGCGACCTTGCCGCAGTTATCAATGATGGCATTGTGATTTCCAGAGCTGCAAAAAAGGCTCGTGCACGCGAATCCATGCTCGTTGATACGGTAGTTCAATTTCACCCACTCTTTGCCAGCGTTCGAAAACAGGCGTTTCGTTTGGAATATTATGATTCCATTGAAGGTGGCGACGTGCTGATTCCATCCAAAGACCTGGTTTTAGTTGGAATGAGTGAACGCACTTCCTTTTCTGGAATTATGAAAGCAGCAGAAGCCTTTTTCAAATTTGGTATCAAAGATGTTTTAATAGTTGATATTCCCAAGCAACGTGCTTCCATGCACTTAGATACGATTTTCACGTTTGCATCACCCAACGAATGTATCGTTTATCCTCCTGCTATTGTTAAACGAAAAGACAATGTAGTGTGTTTAAGCAAAAGTGAATCCGGTGAAATGATTACACGCTTAAAACCATCGCTGCATTATGCTTTGGAAGAAAAGTTGGGACACTCCGTAAACTTCATCAATTGCGGGGGTGATATGCCAATTTACCAAAGCCGCGAACAATGGACGGATGGTGCTAACGTTTTTGCACTGGCACCGGGTGTGATTGTTGGTTATGAACGTAACACAAACACCTTCAATACATTGCGTGACAATGGGTACGAACTCCTGAATCAGTTTGAATTTGTTGAACGATTTAAAGATTCACCTTTTTTGCCGGATGCATCCACAAAAATGGCTATCTCATTTATTGGTAATGAGTTATGCCGAGGACGTGGAGGCGCTCGTTGCATGACAATGCCGATATCTCGACAAGATTAATCCTCTTAGCCCAACTATTTTGGAAGAAATTCAAAGCGAATACGAAATTATTGCCCGAACAGATGAACAAACATGGTTTACACGACTAGGGTTGAATTGGAAAATCATCACGCGTCATGTAGCGCTTTTCCTACTTACGTTTGCATCCATAACGTTGTCTGGGTTTCAGTTTTTCTTTACGCTTGAAGATTCCATGCTATTTGCGTCATTATTGCTGCTTTTCTTAACCACGCATGAGTTTGGCCATTACATTGCAGCAGCTTTACACCGAGTAGCATCAACCCTACCGTATTTTATACCGCTCCCTATCATTTCACCAATTGGAACAATGGGCGCCGTGATTCGCATTAAAGAACGCATTCAAACTACTAAAAAGTTATTTGATGTTGGCATTGCGGGACCCTTAGCCGGGTTTGTGGTTTCCTTGGTGATGTTACTCATCGGTTTCTTCACCTTGCCGGAACCTGAATACGCCATGAATTTTGCGGGACATGAGGACTTAAAAGCCTACATCACCGCGTATGGGGAGTTTCCTGATGCGCCTTTTGCCAGCGAAATAAACGATGGTGGGGTTCTTATGCTTGGAAACACCCTCTTGTATTCTTTTCTGGCTCAATTTTTTGATCATGTTCCGCCTATGTGGGAAATGTATCACTATCCTTTTTTATTCGCCGGATGGCTGGGACTGTTATTTACGGCCTTAAACCTAACACCTATTGGTCAATTAGATGGTGGACACATCCTCTATGGATTAATTGGTTTTCGAAAACACAGAAGTGTAGCACGCGTATTTTTCGGAGTACTATCTGTGATGGGTGGCATAGGATTGGTTCCTGTTTTGGTGGATTACATCAATTCCTACAATGAGTCTATGGGATTCTATGCCTGGGGAATTTGGGGCGCGCTATTGTTTTATCTGCTTCAAAAAGCGTATTACCATCATGTAAAATGGACTGTGATAACAGGTTCCTTATCGTTAATCAGCACATTTATACTCATTAATTTGTTTGATGCGGCTGAGTGGAATGGATACACAACCTGGGCGGTATGGATGGTTTTTATTCTATTTTTTGTGAAAATTGAGCATCCGCCTGTTATTTACGAACAACGTCTCGACCCAAAGCGTCGATTTTTAGGCTGGTTTTCCATGGCATTATTCATTTTGTGTATAAGTCCCAATCCGCTGTATCTTCTCGGCGTTTAATTAACATTTATCTAGTTACTATCATGAAAAAAATCGTTTTGTTATCTATGCTACTTTTAGTTGTAGCCGCTTGTTCATCATCCGACGCTAAAAAAAGTGATTTGGACAGCCAAGTTAAAACCATGTTGGAAAAACACGAATACCGTGAAGCCCTTCAATTGTTATCGAATTTACCTGCAACGGACGAAACCAATGCCTTAGCTCTTGAAATCAGAAATCAAAATCAAGCTTATTTGGAAAACCAAATCGAAGCATTCAAAAAAACCGATTTAAACGTGGCTGAAAACAAACAAAAACTGGCAAAAGCGCATTTGGATTACGGTATATTTTTGGAATATTACGGTGAACACTTAGGCATGCGTGAACGCATGAGTGGCTCCTTAGCTCACTTTCGCAGAACACTTCAACTCGACCCCAACAACGAAAAAGCCGCAGCCGAAATTGGTCAGATTGAAGGCATTTACAAACAAATGGGACGCGAAGTTCCACAAGGTATTGCAGAGTAATTTCTTAAATGGCACAACAATCTGAAAAAAAAGCACCACCAACAATTACCAACCGGAAAGCTACGTTTGATTATCAAATCGAAACCACGTACGAAGCCGGCATTGCTCTTCAGGGTACTGAAGTAAAATCGGTACGTAAAGGAAATGTCAGTTTTGGTGATGCTTTTGCCTACATGGATAAAGGAGAAGTGCTACTTAAAGATTTGTATATCAAAGAGTTTGAGTTTGGTTCCTACAACAATCACGAAGCTACACGAACCCGAAAATTGCTCCTTAAAAAGAAAGAAATTGCGGAAATTGATAAGGCACTTACTCAAAAAGGCTATACCTTGATACCATTAAAAATCTATTTCAAGATGGGTTACGCCAAAGTGCTTATTGGATTAGCAAAAGGGAAGAAAAAGCACGACAAACGCGATAGTATTGCCGACCGAGACACCCACCGCGAAATGAAACGCGAATTTAAAACGAGTCAGTTTAAGATTTAGGCCTTTAACGGTTTAAGTCGTTAGGTGTTAGGTATAAAGGTGCATATGGGTTTAGTTGGCTTTCGGTTTTTGTATTTAGAGTGAGTTTTAAGCATTAACTTAACGAATGTTTTTGCATTTGACTTCAGGTTTAAAATTTGTGAAGCTTCCGGCTTCATTCTTTCATTTTTATCACTTTTAAATGCTTAGTCATAGATTTTCGGCCTTAATAGCTAACGTATTAAAACCTTTAATGCCTTCAGTTTGCAGCTTTAAGCGATAATCATTCCAACTTTCATTTTCTTTACTATTTGTTTTTGGGCATGCCCCTCGTTCGCTACGCTCACTCGGGTCGGGCTTTCCGCTTGT
>CAZIQX010000263.1:0-1469 GCA_964541325.1 uncultured Chitinophagales bacterium
TTCCCGGAGATTACGAGATGCACTCTGCCGAATCAGCCGCCGGTGGAACTCTAACCAAGTATGCTGTTATCGGTTTTACTACTGCTACAACATCAGAAGTTTGGTTTGCGACCGAAGGAACGGTAACTGTTACCAAAAAAACGGATACCGAATTTCAAGGAACCTTTACCGGGAAAATTGCTAAAAGCACAAATGGAACACCCGATTTAGATAATTTGAAGAATTTTTCTGGTGGATTTAACGTGAAACCTATCACAGCGGGTTTATAAAGTTTTTTACGATAACCTTCTAAAAGCCGATTTGTAACGAAGTCGGCTTTTTTTATTTCAGGTTATGGGAGTGTTTTCAGCGTGTTTAAAAAAATCGCTGTACTTTTAGAAATGAGTGAATTTTTCGATCCCAATTTTATGCACGATTTAGTTAAGGCAATAATGCCTTATGGAAAGTATGAGGGACGAAAACTGTATCAAATTCCAGTCTATTATCTGGAGTGGATGGAAAGGCAAGGTTGGCCAAAAGGGAGATTGGGTCAGCAGTTAGCTACCATGTACGAAATAAAAACCAATGGTTTGGATGCCATTTTGGATCCGTTTATTAAGGGAATAGTGTGATCTATTAATAATTTCGCTTTCTTACGGATTGTTCATCTACAACGGTTAGTGCATTCGAGAAATCCATTTCATCAATTAATTTCAATAGAATTTCAGCAGGCTCTTTGGGGGTAAAGTGGTTTAATCTGAAATAAATGATTCCAGCTTTAGGCTTTAATTGGTATTTAAATACTAACTCACCATAGTCACTATCGTGTGTCACTATTATTCGGTCTGTTTTTTCTGCAAGATGTAAAACTTCTGTATCACTAATACCAGGATATTCATTAAGAATCCAAACAACATCATGGCCATGTTTTTTTAATTCAAAAACACTTGGACCTGGAAAATTTTCATTTGCGAGGAATTTCACTCAAGAAGCTTTTGTAGTTAATTCAGGCATCAATCCATCTTTTACACATTCATTTATATAGGCGAATACAGCCTGAATATGTTCTTTTTTAAGATTCGGATAAACTTCTAATATAGTTGCTTCATCCCATTCGTCTGCTAAACGCTCAATAAGGAACGTAACAGAAAGTCGGGTACCCTTTAATACCGGTTTGCCCAACAAAACGGTTTTGTCTGATACGATATATTCTTTCCAATCCATAAAATCAATTTAATGAAGAAATTGAAATAAACAGTAGTGAAAATTACTCGACTTCAACTAACAAAAAAGGCTCGAATTTCTTCGAGCCCTAACACCGTTTGTTATTTTAAGGAAGCCTGAAGCTTATCCCAATCTTTCAGGAATTTATCCAAACCAATATCGGTAAGTGGATGTTTTAAAAGCGCTTCAATTACATTTAATGGCATGGTGGCTACATCAGCACCGAGTTTGGCACCAGTGACTGATGCACCTACGGCATCTCCATC
>CAZIQX010000263.1:1479-3785 GCA_964541325.1 uncultured Chitinophagales bacterium
TTCAACAACGTGCATGGGGTGACGCACACTAGCAGCTAGAACTTCTGTTTCGAGCAAATAATTGTCATAAATCTGAACAATATCAGCAATGAGTTGCATACCATCGGTTGAAACATCATCTAATCGACCAATAAACGGGGAAATGTAGGTTGCGCCGGCTTTTGCAGCAATTAAAGCCTGTGTAGAAGAAAAACAAAGGGTACAATTGGTTTTGATACCTTCATCAGAGAACGTCTTGATGGCTTTAATTCCGTCTTTAATCAAAGGAATTTTTACCACTACATTGGGCGCAATAGCAGCTAAACGACGCCCTTCTTCAATCATTCCCTTATAATCTGTTGAGATTACTTCGGCACTTACATCACCGCTTACAATTTCACAGATTTTAGCAATGTGTCCTTCAAAGTCGCGAACGCCAACTTTGGCACAAAGGGATGGATTCGTTGTAACACCATCCAAAACGCCCATATCGTTGGCTTCTTTAATTTCATTTAGGTCTGCAGTATCAATAAAAAATTTCATAGAGCAAGATTTCCGGGTTTAGAGTTGCACAAAGATATAAAAAGCCCACTTTCAATAATGTTCTATTTCTTGATGATTTATCCGAAGCGAAGGAAAACCGAAAAGATGGCATCTATTCTAAATTGTATCATCTGCAAACGTTGGAAAGCGCAATTTTTTAAACTCAATAAAGCTTTTCAAAACATTGTAAAACAATATAAATCAGGAATTTTATTGCTCTGATTTTGTTTATCTACTCGCACTTTTTAATCACAATTAGAATTTATCACGTGAAAACATATTCATTCAGTCTAGTGGCAATTAGCCTTTTTCTTATTGCGTCCTGTGGTGGAGGTTCCGGAAATCAACCAGGTGGGGGACGTTTCGGTGGCTTTGGTGGAAAAAAAGTAACCAGTGTTGAGGTTAAGGAAGTCGAACCCGCAACGATCTCCAAACAAATTAAAGCATTTGGAACTGTTCAGTCTGAGGCAACTGTACGTGTAATTCCGCAAGTAACCAATCGCATAGTGCGTTTTTATGTGGATTTGGGTGACTCTGTAAAAACCGGCCAAAAATTGGCGAAAATCTACGACCGCACGTTTCGCGACCAGGTTTTACGCGATGAAGCTCAGGTTCAACAAGCTCGTGTAGGATTTGTTCGCGACAGTGCGGCTTTTGTTCGGGTAAAGAAATTATACGATCAGGGATTATCCTCTGATGCCGATTACCAAACCGCTTCAGCAACGTATCAGGCATCGCGCGCGCAATTAGCAACGGCACAAGCAGCCCTCACTCAAAGCAAAGAGAATTTGCAAAACACCGAAGTGGTTTCTCCTGTTGACGGGGTGATTTTAGTTCGAAATGGTGAAGAAGGAGATTTGGCAACCACGGCGCAACCAATCGTAGAAATTGGGAACAACAGTGGGTATGAACTTCGATTGTTTTTACCACTTCAGGATTGGGAATTAGTTCGAATTGGTCAACCCGTGGATTTGAGCATTACCAATCAACCGAGTAATTCTGCAAGTGGCGTGGTTACACGAATTAGTCCACAATTAGACCCGGTTACCGGATTAGGTGAAGTGGTGGTAACGGTAAATAAACACTCGCAACTATTGTATGCTGGTGCACTAACCGAATCAAGAATCAATGTTGTAACTAAGAATAATGTGTTAACGGTTCCTCGCTCATCCCTCATTGAAAAAGTACAAACGTACATCGACCCGGAATCCAATACGATAAAATTGCAGAGAAACTACAGTTTATTTGTAACTCAAGGTGATACCGTGGCATTGCAAAAAGATGTTGAATTAGGCTTAGAACAAGGAGAACGTGTTGAAATATTGAGTGGATTAGGTAAAGGCGATAAAATTGTAATTACCGGTCAGAACGGGCTAGAAGATAAAGCTGCCATAAAAGTGGTTGATAATACTATGTTTCGCTCTCCACAGACAAAAACCATTGCATCGGGCGATTCAAACGCCAATAAAACGGCTGCAAAACAGGTAAATTAAATGAAGAATCTCTCCAAAATTGCGGTTGAGCGTCCGGTAACTTTTCTAATGATAACGCTCATTGTTATCGGATTTGGAATCTTTGGACTATCTAATTTACGCTTAAACCTGTATCCGGATGTTTCCTTTCCAACTGTAACGATTTACACCGTTTATGAAGGTGTTGCTCCGGAAGACATGGAAACCTTAATTGCGCGTCCGATCGAGGAACAGGTCGGTTCTATTTCAGGAGTCGTGCGAGTGCGTTCGTTAGCGAGCCAAGGTGCATCGGTAGTAAAACTGTATTTTAAT
>CAZIQX010000264.1:0-3775 GCA_964541325.1 uncultured Chitinophagales bacterium
AACCGGACTCTTTATTGGATTTACTATTATCATTCCTTGATGAGACCTTTAGTAATTGTTCTTCATTTTCAACCTGAATAGATTCAGTTATTAATTCCACATGTTGTTTTCCAACAAAAGGCAGAAAATCATACAAGCCTTTAACAACTGACTTCTCGGCACTATTTAAATCAGACCCTTTAAATCGTTCTAATTGCTCAATAAATCGACTTCGTTCAATACGATTCAATAACATCGGATTCTGAATAAAGTCAAACATATTGTGCTTCATTACAGTCTCAATGGTATTTAGAGCATTTAATCGAATACCTGGACTTTTTAGCTTTTTGCTCAAGTGATTCTTTTTATACAATGCTTTTAATTCATTCCATTCTTTCATGCTTTATCCTCGTTCATTCGTCTGAATTATAATTTTTATGTTTGTTGGATTAAAGGATTCATTTTCGCTCATTTTTTCAACCTTATCATCTTTAAATCCTTTCTATGCTAACTCAGACTTTTTGTAATCCTTGTTTTCGGGGTGGTTTACATTATACACCCTTTTATATTGCATACTTTTTGCTCCAAAGTTAATGAGTAACCCAATTGGGAGGTTGTAGGCCTGACAATAGTTCATAGCTTGTGCCAAATGCACTTCATCCAATTGGATTACAGCCTTCAATTCTACCATAATCACATTCTCTACAAAGAAATCCACTCTTCGGGTACCTATGTGTTCCCCTTCATAAAAAATATCCATTTCCATTTCACGCAGATAAGTTAGTCCTTGCTTACCCATTTCAATGGCGAGTGCTCTTTGGTAAATCACTTCCTGAAATCCATTCCCTAGTGTAGAATGTACCTTCATTGCACAACCGATAATTTTATGTGTTATATCGCTGTATTTCATTTCAATCTTTTCATCCTAAAATCTTACTCATCCTCATTCAGACATTTTTTACGCAGCCAATACTTCATCTACTTCATTTATTATCTCATTCATCGAATCACCAAAGAGTTGGTACATCTTGCCTCTGCCACCTTGGGCATCAAACGGAGTGTAATCCAAATCGTCCACTTCCACATGAAAACTTGTCGCAATATGATCTTTTATCATGCGCAACCACTGCATTTGCTCCGGTGTGTATTTGTTATGCTGTCCGGCATTTTCTTTCAAAATCCATTGCTGAAAATTTTTATCCACCGTTTTATTATAGGGAGTTAAGTATTCATCAATTCCGGTCACTTTTCGGATTAATGAAATCAGCGCCATCAAATCATTTTGGGGTTTAGATCCTTTCACTTCTTCCAATTGAGCATACGCTTCCCACACAAAATGAGGAGCCAAAAAGGGTTTTTCCACTTTCAAGGTGTCGAACAGTTCTTTTATCATTTTAAACGTAAGTTCACGCCGGCGATACGGTTGATCATAAAAGATACTCAGCGCAATAATTTCCTCTTTATGGGCCTCCATATACTCCTTAAAATTCCTGACTACTTCTTCGGCTTTATCTTTCGTAAAACTATCCCACTCCGAACGCAAAACCGTATCCGTATTCACGATATCTATAATTTGCTCATGCACTTTCCGAACATTTTCTATGTACTCATTGAGTTCACCGGTAAAGATTTGGGATGCCTGAAGCGCTAATTCCAGTTGGGCTTGTTTTCTACATGCGTCTTCTTTAACCGGACTCCGGTCTTCTATCGGAATGTTGTTAATCAAAGTATTCGTTTTATCATCAATTAAATCAGGGTCATACGCATTTAATAAGTCTTTGGTGGTCTGTAATAAGGTTTTCCCACCCGTTAAGACTTCATATTTTGCTTTTTCATCTTCCGTTAATTGCTTTTCCAAGCGGATTAATCGATTAGCCAACGAAGTAAACAAATCCTCATCCTGAACGCCCATCGTAACAGCGCCTAATAAATCCTTAAGTGGCGTAGAAGGTTTACGTTCCAAAGGTCGGCTATCGGTTTTTTTAGATTTGGTTGCGCCAATTGCATCCACAATCACAAAATGCGTTTTCGTGTGTTTCGCGGTTCGAGTCACCCGTTTTAAATCATCAAAATGAATCGTTCGTGTGCCTCGTCCTTTCATCTGCTCAAAATAATTGACACTTTTCACATCACGCATAAACAGAAGCACTTCGAGTGGTTTTACATCGGTTCCGGTGGCAATCATGTCAACCGTAACTGCGATACGTGGTGCCCAGGAATTCCGAAAGCGATTGAGAACCGATTTGGGATCTTCTTCTATTTTGTAGGTAACTTTTTTGCAGAAATCGTTGCCTTCTCCAAACTCCTCCCGAATGGTTTGAATAATATCGTCGGCGTGCGAATCGGTTTTGGCAAACACCAAAGTTTTAGGGACTTCAAATTCTCCGTTTTCATCAAAACGATCAGGAAATATATGAGGCAAAGCTTCTTTGTAGGCTTTTATAATTTGCCTGATTTGGCTCGGGTTAACGACGTCTTTATCGAGTTTGGTAGCGGTGTATTCGTAATCTTCATCGAGACGTTCCCACCGTTTTTTACGAGAGAGTTTTTCCCGTTTATCCACAAACTCTTTGGCTTTGATTTTCGCTCCTGCTTGGGTGATTTCCGTTTCAATCGTGTAAATGTCATAGGGCACATTTACGCCATCGGCAACGGATTCCTCGCAGGTCTATTCACTTCCCACATTTTCATTCAAGAAACCGAAGGTGCGTTTATCGGGCGTGGCGGTTAAGCCAATAAGAAAGGCATCATAATAATCGAGCACTTGTTTCCACAAGTTGTAAATCGAACGGTGACACTCATCAATGATAATGAAATCAAATTGTTCGATAGGATTTTTCGGATTGTACTCTACCGGAATCGGTTCTTTTTTCTTCCACCAATCGGACGATTCATTAGGATTCTGAATTTCAGCCGATTCATCCAATTCTTCCCCTTTTAAAATGGAATACAAACGCTGAATAGTTGATATACAAACTTGGCTATCTGAAGCGATATAACTCGAATTAAGCCGTTGTACATTATAGAGTTCCGTAAATTTACGGTTATCATCCGTAGGTTGATATTTCAAAAACTCCTGTTCGGCTTGTTCGCCTAAGTTTTTGGTGTCAACCACAAACAAAATTCGTTTGGCATCGGCATGTTTTAATAAACGATACACAAACGTACAGGCGGTAAAGGTCTTCCCGGCTCCGGTTGCCATTTGAATCAACGCTTTTGGGCGATTATCTTTAAAAGAATCTTCCAGATTTTGAATCGCCTTAATTTGAGCCGGACGCAATCCGTTTGCATCCAAATCCGGAATTTCCTTCAATCGGGCGCGCAATGTTTTTTCTTTTGTGAACCAATCTTGCAGCGTTTTGGGCTGATGGAAATGGAATATCGGTCTGGAACGTGGTTTGGGATCTCGGTAATCGGTGAAGCGGGTTAAAACGCCGGTACTTTCATACACAAAGGGAAGTGATGAATTATGGAGGTATTTTAATTTGCTATCGGCATAATCTTTCGATTGTTCTTCAACGGTCGTTAGTCGTTCACCCTCTTCTTCGCGTTTCGCTTCAATGATACCGACAGGACTTCTATCCACAAATAACACATAATCAGCCGGACCCACATCGGTTTGATATTCTCTAACGGCAACCCCTAACGAAGCCGATAAATTGACCTGAGATTTCGATTGTACAACCCAACCGGCTAATTCCAACATTCGATCAATTCGATCTCGGGCAATTTGTTCGGGATTTTGGTTCATTTTAGCACTCATGATTGCAATGTAAGAATTTAACTCTTATTTAAT
>CAZIQX010000265.1:0-3669 GCA_964541325.1 uncultured Chitinophagales bacterium
CACCTTAGAAGGTGATAGTTTAGGAAATTGGAACGAGCTTTACTTTCGTCAATTTCGTCCAAAAGCAATGCGGGATGTTAAGGTTGATATCGACACGTTCATCAAAAATTGGAATGCCGAAATTGATGATAAACAAGGAGTTAAATATGTAACCAACGAAACCTTGGAAGAGCATAAATATTACTTTCAATATGAGATAAAAGACGAAAATGTGTATGCTGTTTGGGTATTTTTCAAAGGTTTAGATGGCATTTATCTGCAAGGATGGCAGTGCAAAAGCAAGGGCAAAAATGATAGCCGAATTGCAACTTGGAAACGCATTTTACGCGATTCCGATGTCTCGATTAATGGCAAAATGGAAGCCTTTTAGGCTTTACACTTTCCTAAATTTTTGTGATTTGTATCAAGGTTGATAGGGACTCGATTCCTTATCAACTTTTTTTTTGAATATGGCCTACTTTATCCGAATCATACTCAATGAAACGAATCGGGCTCGTTATTTCCAATGTGCGCTACCCGGCTATACCGATTCTTACTTGTCTAATTTTGATTTAATCTATACTTCTCTTTTTCTATACTTACCCCCATGAGAAACGTACTCGTTTTTGTTGGCCTTTTTCTGTATCTGTTTACTACAACAGAGTTTAAACAGTTTCTCAAGATTCCCGTTTTCGTAGATCACTATTTTGAGCATAAAGATGACAATGCATCAATGGGTTTACTTGAATTTGTGAGTATGCACTATCTCGAAGGTTTTGTGATAGATGAGGATGTTGCTCGCGATATGCAGTTGCCGTTTCGTAGTTGTGATCATACCGGTTCTAGTTCTGTGGTTGCCCTTGAACCTAGCTTGTTTTGGATGGATTGCAGTTCGCCTTTTCAGTCGTATAATGAGCAGTTTCGTTGTTTAACTTCGTTTGATATTCCTTCCTCACAGTATATTGCTTCTATTTGGCAACCGCCCCGAGCTTGATGGGTTTGCTACTGCTTTAGGTTGCTAGTGCTTGACTTTCTTGGACTCACAGCGCTTCGGGCTCTGTGAGTCCTGTATGTGAGCGTGAAAACATGCATAAATGGTACAACCCTCACATAAACGACTAACAGTCAGAGCAATGACTGTTAGTCGTTGGTATGATGTCGCCACCATGACGGTACGAGTGTCCCACGGACGTGGACGTCCGTGGGATATAATTAACACATCGACGTTTGTTATCCCTTGTATCACAAAAGAAAATCAATAAATAAGACCGTTTAATCTTATTTTACAAAATCATTCACAGGTTGAGGCTTCAAACAGCATCATACCTACGATTTAGAACCATGTATCATGTTAGATCGCATTATTCAATTTTCCATTCACAATAAGCTCATCATTGCGCTTTTTGTGCTTTTTTTGATAGGATTCGGCGCTTTTGAGCTCACCCGTCTGCCTATCGACGCTGTTCCCGATATCACCGACAACCAGGTTCAGGTGATAACAGTGAGTCCCTCATTAGGAGCTCCCGACATAGAACGCCTCATCACCTTCCCCATCGAACAAGCCACCACAACCATTCATGGACTCAAAGAAATTCGCAGTTTTTCGAGGTTTGGGTTGTCGTTGGTTACCCTTGTTTTCCACGATGATGTGGACGTTTATTTTGCGCGGCAACAAGTAAGTGAGCGTTTGCAACAAATCGGATCCGTTATCCCCAAAGAATTAGGGATTCCGGAATTAGCGCCCATAACAACCGGATTGGGTGAGATTTATCAATATGTAGTTCGCACAACCGATGAATACCGAAATTTCTACACTCTTGAAGAATTACGTGAGATACAAGATTGGATTGTTCGACGTCAACTGCTTGGTGTTGAAGGCGTTGCGGATGTTTCCAGCTTTGGAGGGAAACTCAAACAATACCATATCAAAATTGAACCCCAAGCCCTGCGTTCCTACAATTTGAGTATTGCACAGGTTTTTGATGCCCTTCAAACTCACAATCAGAATACAGGTGGCGCATACATAGAAAAAGGTCCGACTGTTCTGTTTATTCGGAGTGAAGGCTTATTGCAGTCTATAGAGCAAATAGAATCTGTCCCTGTTGCCTATCACGAATCCGGGACTCCCATCTTTGTTCGAGATGTTGGTAAGGTTGAGATTGCTCATGCAACCCGATACGGCGCCATGACCTACAACGATGAGGGCGAAACCGTTGGTGCGGTGGTGATGATGCTCAAAGGCGCAAACAGCAATTTGGTGATTGAAAACGTGAAAGAACGCATCAAGGAAATTCAAAAATCGTTACCGGAAGGCGTTTTTATTGAGCCGTTTTTAGATCGCACAAAAATGGTGAACAACGCCATTTCAACCGTTGAAACGAACTTACTTGAAGGTGCTTTGATTGTGGTTTTTGTGCTCGTTTTGTTTTTGGGAAACCTGCGAGCCGGCTTAATCGTGGCCTCCATTATCCCACTTTCGATGTTGTTTGCGGTTATCATGATGAACATTTTTGGGGTTAGCGGCAACCTGATGAGTTTGGGAGCGCTGGATTTTGGTCTGATTGTGGATGGTGCAGTCATTATTGTTGAAGCGGTAATGCACCGGCTTTCTCACAGCACGGTTTTCCGAAACCTATCCCGACTTAATCAAAAAGAAATGGATAAAGAAGTAGCCCAATCAGCCGGAAAAATGATGAACAGTGCCGTATTTGGTCAGATTATCATTCTGATTGTGTATCTACCCATTTTTACGCTTGAAGGAATTGAAGGTAAAATGTTTAAGCCGATGGCTCAGACCGTTATGTTTGCACTCATTGGGGCCTTTATTCTCTCCATGACCTACATCCCGATGATTACCTCCTTGTTTTTAAGTAAAGAAATTTCCCATCAACCGAGTATATCTGATCGTTTTATGGTATGGCTCGAACGAGTCTTTCAAGGATTTCAAATTCAGATATTGCGATATCGGGCAGCGCTCTTTTTAACGGTAACCCTCCTCTTTTTAGGCTCTATTTGGATGTTAACGCGGATGGGCGGTGAATTTATCCCTGCTTTGGAAGAGGGCGATTTTGCTGTGGATACTCGTGTGTTAACAGGAAGTAATCTTACAACAACCATCGAAAACACGCAAAAAACAGCCAGTTTACTAAAAGAACGTTTTCCCGAAGTCATTAAAGTGGTTACTAAAATTGGTAGTGGTGAAATCCCAACCGACCCCATGCCGATTGAAGCAAGCGATATGATGGTGATTTTAAAACCGAAGGAAGAATGGACATCCGCCAAGACCTTTCCGGAATTAGCTGAAAAAATGAGTGCTTCGTTATCTGAGATTCCCGGTGTTACAGCCGGATTTCAATTTCCGGTACAAATGAGGTTTAACGAACTGATGACAGGCGCGCGTCAGGATGTGGTGTGTAAGATTTTTGGTGAAAACCTTGATACACTTGCTCATTATGCGGAGCGACTCGGAAATTTAGCGGGTGAAATTGATGGTGCACGTGATGTGTACGTTGAACCGGTTACCGGTCTGCCTCAAATTGTGATTCGTCCGAAAAGAGATGCCCTTGTTCGTTATCAACTTACCATTTCAGACGTCAATCAACTGGTGGAAACGGCTTTGGCAGGTTCCTCTGCCGGTATGGTCTATGAAGGTGAACGACGCTTTGATCTCATCGTAAAAATCAAAGAAGA
>CAZIQX010000266.1:0-3642 GCA_964541325.1 uncultured Chitinophagales bacterium
AGCCCTTTTGAAATTTCGCTTATCTGCCGACCCTGATGAACTTCGTACGAGTTTACAGCGAGTTGTTGAAGCTTTTGATGTTGACGTAGAAACACAACAAGGTGATTCCACTGTTACAACCAAAGAAAACAAATTGATGGAAGTCTTTATTCCACAAGGACAAAGAGTTGTTTTCGGAGCGGCTGCCGGACCGGATACCGCTAAAGTAAATGCGTTATTGAACACAGAAGAAATCAAAAAATTGTTACCTCGTGATGTTCAATTGATGTGGACCGCAAAATCAGCGTTTACAGGCGACAACGCAGTACCCTATTACTCGTTGATTGGTGTAAAAGAACGTGTAGAACTTACCGGTGAAGTAATTGAAGAAGCTCGTCCGGCATTCGACCAATTCTCAAATGCGCCGGAAGTTTCCATGTCGATGAACAAAGACGGTGCACGCCGTTGGGCTCGTATTACCGGTGCAAATATTGGTAAACCCATTGCCATTGTGTTGGATAATTATGTGTACACCTATCCTAATGTTCAGGTTAAAATCTCTGATGGTCGCTCTTCAATCACCGGTTTATCCGATTTAAAAGAAGCAGAAGATTTGGTGAACATCTTATTATCCGGTGCGTTACCTGCTCCATTAAATATTGTTGAAGAACGTACGGTTGGACCATCTTTAGGTGCTCAATCCATTCAATCCGGTTTCTATTCAACCATGATTGGCTTATTCATTGTAGCCGTTTTTATGATTTTCTATTACCAGAAATCAGGAGCAATTGCCGACTTAGCACTCATCTTGAATATCGTATTCATTTTCGGTGTTTTAGCAGCATTTAAAGCTACATTAACACTTCCAGGTATTGCAGGGATTGTTCTCACAATTGGTATGGCAGTAGATGCGAACGTACTCATCTTCGATCGTATTCGTGAAGAGATGTTCCACGGAAAAAGTTTGTTAGCTGCTATTGATGCAGGTTATGCCAATGCCATGAGCGCTATTTTCGATTCGAACATTACTACCTTTTTAACCGGTGCCATTCTTTACAGTTTTGGTGTTGGCCCGATTAAAGGATTTGCCGTAACGCTTATGGCGGGTATTGTGTGTTCATTGTTTAGTGCAATTGTGATAACCCGTTTGGTAGTAGATAATCTCACCAAAGACAAATCAGCCACATTAAGTATTGGTTAATACAGGAGGCAAAAGAAATTTATGAGACTTTTTGAAACAGCTAATTACAGCTTTATTGAAAACAGAAAAATCGCATATATCATATCCGGCGTTTTAATCGCACTTTCGTTATTGGGAATCATCTTAAAGGGTGGTTTACAGTATGGAATTGATTTTAAAGGCGGTAAAGAATTCGTTATCGAGTTCCAGCAAGATGTTCCCGTTGGTGATGTGCGTTCAGCATTAACCGAAACGTTTGCAGCACAACCTGAAGTAAAACACTTCGGCGGTGAAAATGTAGTGTTAGTTCGCACGGATTCTGAAACCGATGTTAACACCTTAAAAGCTGCAATCAACCAAAAATTAACGGCAACTTTTCCTGGTAATGCATCACGTATTCAAAAAACAGACAACGTAACCGCTCGTTTTTCTGAAGACTTGAAATACGGCGCGTATCAGGCCATTATCGCATCTATCTTGATGATTTTTGTGTACATCCTGATTCGTTTCCGTAATTGGAGATTCTCAGCAGGTGCCGTAGTTGCGCTTATTCACGACGTAACAATTACTTTAGGTTTGTTTACGGTATTGAATGATCTTTTACCATTCAGCCTAACCATCGATCAAACCATTATTGCGGCATTCTTAACCATTGTTGGTTATTCATTGAATGATACTGTAGTAGTGTTCGACCGTATTCGTGAAAACTCTATGGTTCACAAAGGCATGGAATATTCAGCCATGATTAATCGCAGTATCAACGATACTTTAAGTAGAACCGTAGTAACTTCAGGTACAACCTTGTTCGTAGTGGTAGTCTTGTTTATATTCGGCGGTGAAGTACTGAAAGGATTCTCATTTGCGCTCTTAATGGGTATCCTCATTGGTACTTACAGTTCTATTTTTGTGGCAAGTGGCTTGGTAGTTGACTTGACCAAAAAACCGAATTCTGCGAAAAGCTAAACTTAACCCGGAGATAAACATGAGTTTCCATATTGATGAGCGTTATAATTGTGTTGTAATTGAGTTCAAAGGCAATGTTATGGGCGGACCTGACGCGGTTAGTCTTAACGAAAAATTGCATGAATTAATCGATCAGGATAAAAAACATATCGTGGTTGACCTTGGAAAAGTTAAATTCATGAACTCATCAGGTTTAGGGATGCTTATTGGCGCCCTTACAACTATGAAAAATGCCGGTGGTGATTTACGTATCGCTAACGCAAGCAATAAAATTGAGAGTCTGTTAATCATCACAAAATTGATTACTGTATTCGAAAATTTCAAAACGTTGGAAGAAGCAGTAGCCTCCTACGACCCAAAGAAGTAATCGAATAATCTCAACGCATTTTTATATCTTTGGCAAAAGAGGTATCTGAACCGGATACCTCTTTTGTTTTTTTATGGAATTGAAAATTTATGTCAACTCGTGTAGTAATTGGTGCCCAATGGGGCGATGAAGGCAAAGGAAAAATCATTGACCTTCTCAGTAATAAAGTTTCTGTTGTAGCCCGATATCAAGGCGGTGCAAATGCAGGTCATACCTTAAAATTCGACGATACAACCATTGTTTTACACCTGGTTCCATCCGGTGTTTTTCATGATAACTGCGAATGTGTTATCGGAAATGGAGTCGTTATAGATCCATTAGCACTCTTAGCGGAATTAGATGAAGTGCGCTCGCACAAGATTAATCCCGAAGGCAGATTATTCATTAGTGAGAGTGCCCATGTGATTATGAGTTATCATAAAGTACTCGATCAGGCAAAAGAAAAAGCTAAAGGGGATAATAAGATTGGAACAACCGGACGTGGAATTGGTCCTGCTTATGTTCACAAATATTCCCGAATTGGTGTTCGTATGATGGATTTGCTCGATGAAGAAGTTCTGCGGGCAAAAGTAGATGCCAATATTGCCGAAATCAATCATGCTTTGGAACAGCTAGGTTTTGATGAGCGCTTACAAGCAGCTCCAATTGTTGCCGAAATGCTTGAAGCCGGTGCAAAATTAAAACCATTTATTTGTGATACCGGTTTATTGCTTCATCAAGCTCAAAAAGCAGGAAAAAATATTTTGTTAGAGGGCGCACAAGGTGCGTTATTGGATGTGGATCATGGAACGTATCCTTTTGTTACATCTTCTTCACCAACCTCTGGTGGTGCCTGTACAGGTACAGGTTTGCCTCCCACGGCTATCACCCACGTTATGGGTATTATGAAGGCGTATTGTACACGTGTGGGTAACGGACCTTTCCCAACAGAACTTCACGATTCAACCGGAGAAGAAATTCGAAAAATTGGTCATGAGTTTGGCGCTACAACAGGTAGACCACGCAGAACAGGATGGCTCGATTTAGTAGCTCTGAAATATGCCGTTCGCATAAATGGCATTAACGAATTGGCTGTAACCAAATTAGATGTTCTCGATGCATTCAAAGAAATTAAGATTTGAACGAATATTTTATAAATAGAAGATTTCGTGCC
>CAZIQX010000267.1:0-1452 GCA_964541325.1 uncultured Chitinophagales bacterium
ATTTATAACGTAAAAATACGTGATTAGCGCAAAACATTATACACACATCCGATTGAAGAACACGTTGAGGTTGTCCTTGTTTTTCTTTACTGTGATGGGGCTCCAATCGGCTGTTTCATCCCCAATGGATTACGAACCCACTTCATTAAAAGTCTGGCGCATTGAATTTGAAGGTAATGTAAGCTACAATCCTCTTGTTTTAGAAGAAGTTATTGCGCTTGAGGGAATGAGTTACATGCAACGTTGGTTCGATAAAGATGCCGATGGGTTTGAGTTTAGTGAGTCGGAAGCGCAAAAAGATGTGATTCGTCTTCAGCGGTTTTATCAACGGCGCGGGTTTTCCGATGTATCTGTTTCTGTTGATATTACAGAAGGCGAAAAATGGTGGCAACGCAATTTGCGTTTTATTATAAAAGAAGGAGAACCAGTTAAAATCCGCAGTTTATCGTATGAAATTCAGGGTGCACCTAAAAACGACATCCTTTCAAATAAAAACTTTGTGAAACAAGCCAATAAACACCCCCTGAGAGTAGGCAAACGCTACGAATCCATTCGTTTACAAGAAGTTAGTGGTAGTTTTGTATTGAGTTTACGTGATATGGGATTTCCTTATGCAGAGGTCGAAATTAATGCACTGGTTGATTCCCTTCATAAAAAAGCAGATTTAACGATTCATATTCAAACAGGTCCATTAGCACATATCGACTCCATCCAAGTTATTGGCAATACAAGTGTTACAAGCGATTACGTACTTCGCGAAGCAACGCTGCATAAAGGATTAGCTTTTAGCCAACGTCGTTTAGGAGTTGCTCAACAAGAACTCTTTAATCATCATTTATTCCGATTTGTAACCGTTAGCATACCTGAGCAACAGGTTGATTCAACCGTTAGTTTGGTGGTTCGAGTTCGTGAAAATCCACTGCGTGTTTTTTTAATTCGGGGTGGTGTGGGTACTGAAGAAATTGTTCGGGGCGAAGCCTCATGGACACACTTGAACCCGTTTGGAAATGCGCACAGTATCACGTTTAAATCGCGTACCGCTCTTAATGTGGATGCGGAAGTGCGTCAGGCTCGCGTAGCGTTTGATTATAATGTTCCCTATGTATTTAACACCAAAAGTGGTACTCAAACATCTCCTTTTGCTGAATATCGAAATGAGTATTCGTTTACATTGGCTCGATACGGAATCAACAATGCTTTCATTTATCAGCATTCGTTAGAGTGGCAATCTTCCATCGCTCACGAATACACGATTAACCGAATCGGGGAAAAAACAACACGAAGTATCAATCGGGATAGCTTGGAGTTGTACAACATTTCGGCTATTCAAATCGGGGCTTTATATCGACAAGGGTTTATTGAGCGTGATATTGGTTGGTACATTGCCCCTTTTATCGAATTTTCAGGTTTTTTAGGCACAGGAACCTATCAATATGAAAAACTTTTTTTAGA
>CAZIQX010000267.1:1462-3620 GCA_964541325.1 uncultured Chitinophagales bacterium
TTAGACTTACGACGCTATATCCGCTTATCTAAAACCATGCAATTGGCTTTTAAAGCGCACACAGGTCTTATTAATGCCAAACGTTCCGACGACCTTCCCGCTGCGGTTCGTTTATATGCCGGTGGCACAACTTCGGTTCGTGGTTGGCTCATTGATGACCTCGGACCTAAACGTGTGCGTTTTAATGATGATGGAACTTTCGACCGATTTGTTCCAACCGGTGGCAAAGTACTCTTTTCATTCTCAGCCGAAGTTCGTAATAAAATTGATTTTCCATTCCGAGGACTCGGTTTTGCTGCATTCTTAGATGGCGGTCAAATCTGGAGAAATGTGAGTGATGTGGCTATTTTTGATAAGCTGATGCCAACATTTGAAACTCTTCCGGGCGATGTTTACACCGGATTGCAATATGGTTTTGGAGGCGGAATGAGTTACGATTCCCCAATTGGACCCATTCGAGTTGATATCGCCTATAAAATCAATCCGACAGAAGCAGACCTCGGAATTTATCAAGGAATTAATTATGGCGGGGCAATACGTCGTTGGGGTATTCACTTTAGTATTGGTCATCCATTTTGATTTGGAAACGAATCACATATCGCCTGATACAGCTTATTTCGCTTGTTTTTATAAGTGCGATTGTGGTCATTTTGGCCATATTCGGACTTTGGCAAACCGATTGGGCTAAACAAAAGACGTTATCGTTGCTACAACCTGTTTTACTTGAATCACTAAATGAACCCATTGAAATACAATCCCTTAGCGGAAATTTATACTCTTCATTAGGTATTCAGGAATTGCGCATTGGCCAACACATTCACGTTGATTCCCTTTTAATTTCCTACTCTATTTGGGATGTCCTAGTCCCTCCACACGAAATTGCTTCATTAATCGTGTATCAGCCAAAGGTTTCTGTAACTCAATTAGCGGATTCCAGTTTTTCCTTTCAGCAGTTAATAAAACCGGATACCACACAACACCCTGAATCAACAGGTTTCCCGGCTGTACATGTGCCTAATATCCAACTTTCAAAAGGAGAAATTGAGATTTTTGCTCCGAAAGTAACCCAACAAGAGCGTCTTTTTATTCAAAATGTGGAACTTGAAACCGGTATTCAATTACAAGATTCCAGCTTTCGGGTGGATTTACGACAACTTGATTTCCGTTTTTTTCAATCACACCTAAACGACACCCTCCGTTTTGCCTTAAATGCTCAAGCCAATCAAGACCAAATCTCGATAGGCTCATTACTCGTTGCAACCACACGTTCTCAGTTTGAATTAGATGCAACGGTAAAAGAAGCAAACCTGCAACCAAGGGTAGATGGAACTATAAAATCACGTTCCCTTTCCTGGCAGGATATCAAATCCTTGAATAGTGATAGTCCCATAAAAGAAAATATGCTACTTCAGCTTGGATTTTATGGTTCAAATTCGATCTATGGAGCGGAATTAAATTTGAGTAGCCATTCGATAGATACGTTAATAACCCGTTTGGAATTTGCCTATCAAAATGAACCGGTCATCACCAAATTAGAGTTGATTGCGGGCAAGGCACAACTTTCAGAATTCATGAACATCGGTCAACGCATTCGTTGGGATTCCCTGAATATTCGCTCAGAAGGGTTACTTCCACTAGCTTCCATTCCAAAAAGCCGCTTACAGATATCGGGATTTAGTTCAGGTTTTTGGGTGGATGATATCCGAACAGATAATGTGAGTTTTGCGGCTCAAAAAGCCAATGAACGAATTAATGTACATGCCCGAATTCGCAGAAAAACTTCTGAGATACAAGTTGAGGCTCAATCAGACTCGGTTTTTTCCAATCCGATTTGGCGCGGCGAACTTAATACCAACCGTTTAACTTTGACCAATTCTGTCCGCTAGTATCCCACGCAAACAGGTTTGTACATCACAACTCAATTTTCAGGAAAAGGCATTGATCTAGCAACATTCGAATCGGTACGTATTCAAACTGACATCCAAAAATCCTTCATTGAGAAAACTGAAATTCAAACATCAGACTTATTGGTTTTATTTGACGGGCGAAAAGCATCCACCGTTGCTGACTTATTCCTTCGTGAATCTGAGTTAAAGCTTTCCGCTGAATACACCCTGAATGATTCCTTACCCGGATATTCGTTTACGATAGCATCATC
>CAZIQX010000268.1:0-3515 GCA_964541325.1 uncultured Chitinophagales bacterium
AATTACAAACTGCACAGCTTCACTATGCCTTGTTGCAATTAGAGCATACCCATACACAGTTACTCACTTTACTTAAAGTTCAGTTTGGATGGTCACAAGAACATCCATTACGCATTGAGCGCGAATTGCTTGCGGCTGAAACTCCTGTTGAAACAACTCTCCCAACCGTGGATTGGAGATTATCCGAAATCCAAAAATCGCTGATTCAATCAGAGTTAAGTACAATTAAATGGTCGCGATTGCCTTCCCTAGCTCTTTATGGCAGTTACGGCACAACCGGTTTTGGCTACACTGAATCGCCCAACGAATTTTTGAACTTTTATCCACTCAGCTTTGTAGGCGTAAAAACACAGGTTAATTTGTTTACCGGATTAAGTTCAGTTCGAAAAACAGCGCAAAAAAAAGCCGAGTTAAAACAAGTACAACTTCAACAAGAACAATTGGTTGATGCCCAAAGTGCTCAGCTTCAAAATGCGCGATTTGCCTATTCCCTTTCTCAGGCTCAAGTAAAAACCGCCGAACAACAGATTCAGTTAGCACAAACCATATACGAACAAACACAGCTCGAATTTGAGCAAGGTGTTTCTGCTTTACGCGATGTTCTTCTAGCTGATTCCGCCCTTCAAAAAGCACAACAAACTCATCTTCAACACCTTGTAGCCTTGGTTAAAGCCGAGCTCGAAATCAAACATTTATCCGGAAATTTAATAGGAGACGTACCATGAAAACCCTGTTCACCACTTTTATCACCGTAATTCTCCTGTTTTTGGTGGGCTACCAATTATATAGCAACAAACAACTCGTGGAGGCTCGCGTGTATCACTACAATCCCGATTTCCCCGTTTTGGTTGATGTAGCTACGGTTTCAACAGTATCCGAAGCACAAAAAGAAACGTTTCGTGGTCAATTTGAGGCCGGAAAAGAATCTAAACTCAGCATTGATATCCAAGGAAAAGTTACCGAAGTCTATGTCGAAATCGGGGAATCCGTGAAAAAAGGTCAGGTTTTACTTCAACTCGATAAAACCTTGTTAAACCTGCAATTAGAAGCAGCCCGAGTTCAACATCAAAGTGTATCTGCCGACTTAGAACGCACCAAAGTTTTGGCAGCACAACAAGCGGTTCAACAAGTTCAGCTCGAAAAGCTTACCCACGCGGTGGCCGCAGCTGAAATTCAAGTCAAAACCATTCAGGAACAGCTTCAAAAAACCACGTTAAAAGCGCCTTTTGAAGGAATCATTACGCAAAAATTCACCGAAATCGGAAGTTTTGCCGCGCCCGGTATGCCTTTGTTCCAACTAAGCGAGGTGAATCACATGCGTTTTACCGTTCAAGTTAGCGAACAGGAATTGGGCTTATTAAACGACAGCACAAAGTATCAGATTGTTGCGGATGCCTTTCCAAAGGAATCGTTTTCTGCTAAACCCTTGTACGTAAATGCCAAAGCGGGCATGAGTAATCAGTATTCGGTACAGTTAGAAGTATCTAATTCCAATGACTTAAAACTGAAATCAGGCATGTTTGGTCGGGTTGAACTTCAACTCCCCTCATCTGAACAGTTGTTAAAAATTCCTGCTCGTGCGCTTGTAGGCTCAGTTGAACAGCCTGTGGTTTATTCTATAACTGACGGAAAAGCGTATAAAACTCCGGTTCAATTTGTTGAACATAACGGTAAAGAAGTTATCATAAGTGGCGGCCTTTCAGCCGGTGACCAAGTTGTAATCGGTGGAATCGTTCAGTTATATCATGGCGCACCGGTACAATTAAACACATCTGAACAAGAATAAATTTGAGGTATCGGTATGAATATCACAGAAATCTCCATTAAAAGACCTTCGTTAATTATTGTTTTGTTCAGTTTGTTTACCCTGTTTGGTGTAATCGGATTTATGAATTTGAGTTATGAACTCATGCCCGATTTCGATCAACAGGTTATAACTATACGAACATTGTATCCCGGCGCAGAACCTTCCGAAGTAGAAACCTCTGTTTCCCGTGTTATTGAAGACGCTCTGTCCAACCTTGAAGGAGTAGATTATATTGTAACCAAAAGTTTACCTAACGCTTCTATTGTTATTGTAAACCTGGTTTATGGCAGCGATTTGGGTACGGCCATGCAAGATGCTCAGCGGTATATCAATAATATTTTAAAAGATTTACCCGAAGCCGTTGAACCACCTGAAATGACAAGTATTTCGCCCAACGACTTACCGATGTTATCCATAAATGCCGAAAGTTCCCTTTCTGATATCGAATTTTATCAGCTTATGGAAGACGAATTGGTTCCGAAGCTTCAACAAACGAAAGGTGTGGCTGAAATCACTTTGTTAGGTGGAATAAAACGTGAAGTTCAAATTTTGGTTAATCCGGAAAAATTAGCAGCTTACAAACTGAACTTGTTACAAGTAACAGAAGCGTTGTTACGCGGCGGACTCGATATCCCCGCAGGTTCTGTAGAAACCGAAAGTGTAAGCAACGCTGTTCGATTGATTGGAAAATTTGAATCGCTCGATGACATCAAAAATGTGATGTTGGCCATGCCACGTCCCGGTGAACCTGTGTATTTAGGTGATGTTGCAACCGTGATTGACGGAGTTGCCGAACAGGAATCTATTAGCCGCTACAACGGAAAAGAAGGCATTGGATTACTTATCAAAAAACAACGGGATGCCAATTCGGTTGAAGTTTCAGAAGCCGTTCGGGCTAAACTGGATGAGATGAAACAACGCTATGAAAGTGCAGGGTTAAACTTCATCATTGCTGATGACACCACCGATAACACCGTTGCAGCGGTAAACTCAGTGGTTTATGATTTAATCTTAGCGGTGATTTTAGTTTCTGCGGTGATGTTGCTTTTCTTGCACAGTTATCGAAATTCGCTCATTGTGGTCGTAGCCATTCCAACATCGTTGATTACCGCTTTTGCTGTGATGTGGATGCTGAATTTCACCCTCAATCTGATGACCTTACTCGCCATGTCGCTTATTGTGGGCATTTTGGTGGACGATGCAACGGTTGTGCTCGAAAATATTCAGCGCCACCTCGATATGAAAAAAAATCGCAGTGATGCCGCACTCGACGGACGTATGGAAATCGGGTTTTCAGCGCTTTCGATTACCCTGGTAGATGTGGTGGTATTTTTACCTATTCTGTTTCTGCAAGTGTTTGTGGCCGATATGCTACAACAGTTTTCTATTGTTGTAATAACTTCTACGTTGACTTCACTTTTAGTAGGTTTTACGCTAACTCCGTGGATGGCTTCACGCATCGGAAAAACTGAAGATTTGCAACCAACCCATGCATTCAATCGCTTTTTATTGTGGTTTGAACATCAAATTGATCATTTTACCGATTGGTACAGCAAACAACTGATTTGGGTTTTACATCACAAAACCCTCACCTTTGGCGGCATTTTGGTTTTATTTGCTTTGACCGGCGTGATGTTGAAATCCGGAATTATTGGTCAGGAATTAATTGCAACCGGCGACCAAGGTAAGTTTCGGATGAATCTGGAAT
>CAZIQX010000269.1:0-3508 GCA_964541325.1 uncultured Chitinophagales bacterium
GTAAGAGCGAAGCATCTAGACCCATAAAAATCAATCATTAAGAAAGATTTTGAAATTATTTTGCATAAATAGATGCTTATAATAACAATAACTTATACATCCTACTAAAACCGCTTTTTAATTTCCAAAAAAAGTGTGAATTAACAATAACTTAACACAAGGCTGAGCTATCCACAGAAAAATAAAATTATCGAATTGTTGCCTGAGCTAAAATCTGCTCTTTTACCTGCTCTTGATCATCAATGGAAAGCAACTTTATCAGTAAACCACGACTTCTTGCCAACATTTGTGTATCCCACTGAACATATAAACTATCTTCCTTCATGTTGTCGATAGTACCTACTAATTGCCACTCTCTTGTACGTGTATTTTGAGACCACAATTGAAGAACCTCTTTGGGATTAAATTGTGGTTTATCCAATAAAACAACTGTTCTAAGGGTTCCTTTGTCCCACAATTGAATCCATGTTCCACGATTTTGATCAAGTTTTAACCGAGTAGAAGTAAAAAAATCACTTAAAATTAAGCTCTTAACCCGATTCAAATAAAATGTTAAATCTCTGTTTTTAATGGAAGCCTCTTCATTTTCTCTTTCCAGAAGTGCCACTTTTTGTTCCAGAATCTGCACTTTTTGCTGAAGACTATAGCTATTCCACTGCTGATAGGTTAAAAAAAGTATCAATGCAATCATTACAGCGCCAACCACCATAACAAAGCGCTGTTTCCCATTCATATTTTGCTTTTGTTCAGCCTGTTGAACTAAGTCGGCAAGGGCTGGTTCAGTGGATTTTTTTCGCGTTTCTTTTTTTTCGGTTTTCGATTCATTGGTTTCTGTCTTCGAAACAAAGTGCAACAAATTATCCGGGGGAAGTTCTACATGCTCTGTTTGCTGCATTCCAAATCCCTGCTGTCGATAGGCTTTCAGCTGGTTTAAGGTCTCAATGAGTTCTTTATCGCCCTTGGCTAAGCGTTCTTCAAAAGCTTTGCGCTCTTCATCCGACAAACGATCATTCAGATAATCTTCACAAAGAGCACGTTGCATTTTTTACTCCGATTTAGGTTTGGAATCGTCTTTAATTTCAATGTATTCAGCATCTTCGATATCCTGAACACGTTTTGAACGCCCTTGTTGTTGATAGAAGGCATTAAAAAAGGGATTGGAACGTGGCGTTTGTTTGTGCCCCATCAAAAGACGACGAAAAAAACGAATAGAGAAATACAGAATAAGAGATAAAAGTAGAAAACGAATCATGATGCGCTATTTTGGAGACAGGTACGTAACCTGACTTTTCAACGGTGTTTCGAAAACGTTGCGTATAATATAATCAAGATGTTCGGGATTATTCACGAAATCAATCTCTGATGTATTGATGATAACCAAGGGCGAACGTGTATAATGATGAAAAAAATGATTGTAGGCTTCGTTGAGTTCCATCAAATAATGGGGATCCATGTCTTTTTCGTACGATCGTCCACGCTTTTGAATGTTTTGCAGTAACCGTTCTATGGAAGATTGCAAATAGATTACCAAATCAGGTCGAGGTGCTTTAAAACTCATGATTTGAAAGATTTTATCATATAACGCTAATTCATCACCCGATAAATTGATGCGCGCAAAAATTCGATCTTTATCGAAGATGTAATCGCTAATTACAGCCGAATGAAATAAATCTTTAACAAAAATATTTTGTTGCTGCTGAAATCTACTAGCCAAAAATGTGAGCTGCGTTTGAAAAGCGTATCGCTCTCGATCTGTGTAAAACTTATCCAAAAACGGATTGTCTTCGAATTCCTCTAATACCAATTTTGCATTTCTGTTTTCCGCAATCAAATGAGCAAGTGAGGTTTTCCCCGCACCTATAACTCCTTCTATTGCAATAAATTCGAATGGATTCATTCCTGAGTAGTTTTCCAAAGCAACGATGTTTTTTCAATATAACCTTGTGGCGCTTCCTGCATTAAATCCCGGAGTGATTTTCCGATTATTGAATGTTGCCAATGGGGTTCAATTTCGCTGAAAGGTACTAAAACAAACAATCGGTTGGGGTATTCTTTGTGTGGAATTTGAAGCCAATCTAAATCAATTCGAACCTTTTCCATTTCAATGATATCGAGGTCGATTAACCGATTACTCCATCGCGGAGCCATCATATCTCTTCCTTGATTCGTTTCAAAGTTCTTTAACCGCTGTAAGAGTTGTTCAGGCGTATCCAGTGTTTGGATTCGAATTACAGCATTTAGAAAGGGTTGATTTGCCGGGCCGATTGGTTCCGTTTCATAGATAGACGAGCAAATTATTTCTCCTTCTGAAATGGATTCCAAAAAAAAACGGGCATCCACCAGATTTTGAAGGCGATTACCCTGATTGGAACCAAGAGCAATCCATGCAAAAACCGGTTGGATACCCGAACCCATACGAAAGTTAAATCGTGGATAACTCAATCTGATGCTCGAGATCTTTGAGCATTCTTTTGAGCTTAGAATTAGTGCTTAAACGGTCTTCAACCGTAGTTATAGCGTGGATTACTGTAGAGTGATCGCGACCACCAAAATGTAACCCAATCGTTTTAAACGTTGATTTTGTGAGCTTTTTGGATAAAAACATCGCAATTTGGCGTGCTTCAACAACTTCTTGCTTGCGCGTTTTGTCTTTAAGTTTGTTGGACTCAAAACCAAAATATTCTGCCACATGATTTTGAATGGAATCGATGGATATGTTCGACTTGGTGTCTTTAATCATATCCTTCAAAATCTTTTTAGCCAACGCTAAATCAATACGATCAATGCCCTGCAACGACGACATTGCCAATAATTTGATTATCGCTCCTTCTAAATCGCGCACATTCGATTTAAAGTTCATTGCAATGAATTCCAAGATTTCAGGGTCAAAATCAATGCCGTTATCATGAGCCTTACGCTCTAATATGGCATAGCGCGTTTCAAATTCGGGCATCTGCAAATCAGCATTTAAACCCCAATTAAAGCGAGAAATTAAACGCTCCTGAATATCCGGAATATCTTTCGGCGCACGGTCGCTACTCAGAATAATTTGTTTACCCTCCTGATGTAGCGTATTAAAAATGTGGAAAAACTCTTCCTGAGTACGTTCCTTACCACTAAAAAACTGAATGTCATCAATGATGAGAACATCAACCGAACGATACAACATGCTGAATTCTGAAATTCTGTTGTTTCGGATAGCGTGCACAAATTCGTTAGTGAAACTTTCTGAGGTTATATAAAGCACAGTTTTTTCACCATTAAAATCTTGCTTTACTTTATTCCCAATACTCTGAATTAAGTGCGTTTTTCCTAAACCCGTACCACCATAAATAAAAAACGGATTAAATGAGCCTGAACCCGGATTTTCAGCAATAGCTAAGGCGGCAGACCGTGCTAAACGATTACAATCCCCTTCAATAAATTTTTCGAAAACATAACCTGTATTCAGATTAGAATTAATCTTTTTCTTCTGAATTCCCGGTATGATATATGGATTCTGCACTTG
>CAZIQX010000270.1:0-3480 GCA_964541325.1 uncultured Chitinophagales bacterium
AAACCAATTTCGTAGGAGATATCTACTTCCGGATTCAAATTTGGGTTACCTAAATCAGATAAAAACGATCTATCCTGATAAAATGGGTCGAGACCAGCGTACACAAAAGTTGGGTGGGGCACACGTGTTGAGTGACCATAGTTAAAAAATAGTACCTGATTTTCACGAACCGGGAAGGAAACACTCAATTTAGGCAACAAGCGCATTTTGAAGCGTGAACCGAAAAAGTTGTACGATTCTTTCCAGTACATATCACGAATTTCCTGAGGAATGGGTGCATCGGGATTTTTTACCGCTCTATCCACATAAGCTCCAGGAAACCAATATTCCGCGCGCAAACCAATGTTGGCTATCAAGCCTTTGTATCGAATCTGATTACTTGCAAAAATGGCACCTCTTCGAGGCTCTACTTGCCAAATATCTGAGGTTTGACCTAATCGTAAACTTTCAGAAAACTCATTTGGCCCAATTTGAATAGGAGCTCCAACCCATGGGCGAGTAATATCAATCCATTGGTAATCTTGAAATTTGGTTTCAAAACCGATGGTTAAACGATTGGTTCGTTCTGCAAAGAATCGGGTATAAGTTGATTTAAAAGTGATTTCTTCTGCATAGTGATCATGCCAAAGAGAAGCAATACCACCATTGTTGGCAAAACCGGGACCTTGCAACACATATTGAAAATCGCGTTGATCTTCAGCAATAAATTCAGCAACCGGATATGTTACAATCGAGAATGCGTCAAACTCACCATCTACAGAATCAGGGCGCCAAAAACGTCCGTTTGCATCAGCGCGAAGGCGCGTAAATAAACGACTCGCTTGTACTTCATAAAACGATTTTTCATCCAACGTATGTGTCCATTTGATGTAACTCAAGTTGGACTTGTGTGTGTAGGTATTTGCGTTATCCAAATCTGCATCAAAGAAAAATTGGTATCCCGGACGAATATCGGCATCATTACCGGTAATCTGCAGCATTCGTGTGTTTTGATTGATAGTAAGCGAATTCTGCGTTGACACTTGCAGTTTCATAGTAGGCTTGATTTTCCAAGTCAACTTAAGCATACCTGCCCAGCGGTTATCTTGTCTTGGTGACCAAAACTCTGAATCAATCAATGATGTTTGCACATTTTCAGCCGCATTTTTGGTGAATTCGTCAGTGAATTGTGTTTGTGTGGAAATAAAAAACGACATGGTTCCCGGCAAAACTTTGTTTTCTTTCATGAGCGGGCCGCCAATATTCATCTCATACACATCTGTAAAGAAATTCCATTGCTGATTAGGGTCATTCGAACCAAAATTGTCGCGTTTGTGTGAGAAAAATCCGTTGAATTTATCACCACCATCCTGTGTTTGAACAGAAACCACACCTGATGTAACATCACCATATTCAGCACCTACACCACCGGTTACCACTTCCACATTTTGGAATGAGTTTGATCCTAAATCAAGACCAAAACCTGTTCCCGCTAACGGATCCTGAGCAGATACACCGTCAACTACGTAACCTGTCTCATACGCTCTACCCCCTTTGATATAAATACCTGTAGGATCTTTTACAACCCCAGCTTGTAATCCCACCACATCATCAATCTTGCGAACTGCAGCGGCTTGGATATCACTAGCAGATACTTGAAAACTGGAATTGGATTTTTCCACGTCGAATATGGGTTTTTCACCTACAACAACCACCTCTTCATCTGCAGTTAAAACCTGAACAGCTAGTTCAACATTGAGTACGGTTTCTTCGCCGGCTTTTACTTGAATTCCGGTGTATAACTTTCGTTCATAACCTACATAGGAGATTTCAAGCGAATACTGACCCGGACGAATTGCGCGTATTTCATAGAATCCATCAATGTCGGTTGCTGCACCAAAACTTGTTCCTTTAATTAAAACGTTTACACCAGGCAGCGTTTCTTTGGTCTCGGCATCAACTATCTGACCTTTGATTATACCGGTATTTTGAGCCCACAATGTTGAGAATGAACCCAACGTGAGAACAAAGAATAGGAGAATGAAATGAGTGACAGACTTTTGCTTCATGTGCATAATTAATTGGAGGAGAACCCTAGCTGTTCAACACATAGTTTTTGTACAAGTGGACCTAAATGATTCAAGGTTCCAATTTGCACATCATTAAAATCGAGAGAGAAGTAAATAATGCTGCTTTCGGCATTTTTTACACAAATTGTTTTACTACCTAGAAACTCATAATTAGTTGGAAATGGAAAATTTGGGACTTGGTATTGAAATGAAACTTCATAAAGAATTTGTGAGCCAGAAGCTGGCTGAACAGGCGCTAATCCAGTTAGTGCCCTTTTTATTCTAAGAGAGTCCAATCCTGATAAGTTAGATTTTGCATATCTATTTAAAGGCAGTCTAAAACTTGTAGCACCAGAAGGAGCATCAAATATACCATCCCCATCATAATCAAGAGAATCTGGCACAGTTGAAAATCCAGTTATCGGCAAGAATGAAAATAGTGGGTGATCAACACTTAGCCTCTTCATTGGTATAGGTGCAAACAACTTTCCGTTATTATCATTCAAAAATGAATTTGATATCACCTGAATAAATGGCAATGTTTTGTCTAGATTTGCAGAAGCAATATATATGAACTTCCATTTATTCAACAGTAATTCTGCTGTTGGGTCTAATACATTTGGAATTTGATTATCGAAAACAGATAATACATCATATGATAGATTTAGGGCATCAAGAGAATTTAAATGAATATTCAACTTAGCTTTTTCATTAAAATCATAATCATCAATAAGCAATATTTTTGAAGTAATACCCTTGATGTAAAAATTGGTTGTATCAATTGCACTAATTGCACCTGCATTATCAGATGCCTTTATTAAAACTGAATTATCATCATTTATTTTGAAATCCTCAATTATAATTCCTGAGTTTTTTTTATTTAAACCATAAAAGACATTAGCTAAATTATTTTCATCAATGTCAAATAGAATAAAATTTTCATCTTTATTAATGTCAAACCAATCTGCATCATTCACTTTAATTTGAAGAGTAGAAATATTTTCTAAACCATCAATATCGTTTAAAGTCCAACCAATATTAAATACAGGGAATGTTGTATCTGATGGGGTTTCATTTTGTATAAATCTAACAACTGGTGCAGTGTTTTTAATTGGAAATAATACGGTTGCAGCACTTGGGTCTCTTAAACTATCGTTATCAATAGCTCGAACTCGAAAGCGAACATCAGCAGTATCACTACCGTTTGGAATCGGTAATACAAAAACGCTATCTGTTCGTGTGGTAAATGACCAATCTGCGGGCAATGTATCATTGTTAAACGTGTATTCGAAACCAACAACAAATCCATCCGGGTCATCTCCCGACCATTGAATATGAATTTGAGACGACAAACGATCTGCACCACTTCGGTTCACTTCGTTTATTGTCAATGTAGTTGATGGAGGCAGATTTTCTCTTACAGAGCCTGTAA
>CAZIQX010000271.1:0-1412 GCA_964541325.1 uncultured Chitinophagales bacterium
AGAACTTTACAAGAAAAGAGTCACATACTAAAGACCGAAGGTCAACTCTAAACCTTTAAACCTTTAAACCTTTAAACCTTCTTCCTAATACCTAATACCTAACCCAACCACTCACAACCGAGCGACAAAACTTCCCGTTAAGCGAAGTAATTCAACATGATTGATTCGTACATCGAACTCAGCATTTAGTAAGCGCAGACGAGCGTTCAGCCAGTTACGCTGTGCTTCACGAAACTCAACCGCAGATATCAAGCCTTGATTGTATTTTTCTTTGCTGATATCGAGAGTTTTTTGAGCAAATTCAAAGTTTGATTCTTCCAACTCAAAGATGGCTTTACTTTCTTGTAATGACTGCCAAACCGTAACAACTTGTGTTTCAAGAGATAACTGTAGTTGAGCCAGGTTTTCGCTCATCATTCGTTGCTGTAAGCGGGCATTTTCTATTCTGCGTGATTGATTAAAACCTTGAAACAAGTTCACACGAGCTGTAAAATTGTAGTTAAATCCTTTAGAGGTCAAAAAACGAACTTGATTCGCTTCAGATTCCTGATCGGTGTACGTGTAGCCCACATTAAAATCCAATTCGGGATAATATTCTGCTTTTATCGCTTTCACTGCCAATTGGCCATCTTCTACTAAGGCTAATTGACGCTTCACATCCGGGTTTTGAGCGCGTGAGAGTGTTACTAATTCGTTGAGTTGTTTCGGTTGTGGGTCTTTCCAGTAATCCTGAACTTCTATCGTTGAGTTTGGGTCGAGAGCCAGTAATTCAATCAATCTGTTTTTAACTGTTTGATACTGAATAATTTGGCGCATATAAGCCGAGGTGTCGGCATTCAAGTCTGTTTTGGCTTGATAGACTTCCAATTCACTTCCCGTGCCGATTATTAATTTATTTTCTTCTAAGCGAAGGCGTTCGCGCGAAATCGAAATCGTTTCAGCCAGTAAATCCAGTGATTCTTTTAAGCGATTTACCTGATTGTAGGTAATGGAAACTTCGGTTAGTGTGGCATTGATTTGTGCTTCCAACCGAGCTAATTCAGCTTGTTTAGTTAGCTTTAAACGGTCGTATTGAATAAACATCCGCAAACCATCAAATAAACGCCAGGAAAGATCTACACTTGCGTTTAGCTGATCCGTTTGGGCGCCTTTACGGTTAATGGTTTGCCCTCCAACAAGTTCCAAATCAGTATCGGTAACGCTAGTTGAACTGCGTCCGGTTGCGTTGATTTGCGGTAAAAAACCTGCATTTCCCAGAGTTACATCATTTTCGGCGATTTCTGCTGCAAACCGTACTGATGTGATACCAAAATTTTTGGCCAATGCCCGTTCTAATGCTTGTTGATAACTCAGCGTGTCTTGAGCTTGTAAAGAGGTTGATAAAACCATCAAACCAATGATGGCTTTGCCAA
>CAZIQX010000271.1:1422-3471 GCA_964541325.1 uncultured Chitinophagales bacterium
GTTTAAAACGTAAAATCACGAAAGGTTTCATCCTCAAAGGTTTAGGCTGATAACGTGTTGGGAACTTCAGCCGGATCAATTGCTGATTTTTTTGATAAAAGGGTATAAATCGGTGGAATGACATACAAGGTAAGAACACTCGCAAAAACCAATCCACCAATTACGGCAATCCCCATGGAAACTCGGCTTTCTGCCCCTGCACCTAAGGCTAATGCGATAGGTAAAATGCCAAGAACTGTACTCAGACTTGTCATCAAAATGGGACGGAAACGAGATTTTGCAGCATCAATTGCGGCTTCACGAACGCTCAATCCTGCTTCTTTGCGCTGATTAGCAAATTCCACCAACAAAATTCCGTTTTTAGTTACTAAACCAATCAACATGATAATCCCGATTTGAGAGAAAATATTCAGGGTTTGATCGAATAACCATAAAGAGCCAAATGCACCTAAAAGAGCAAGGGGAACGGTAATGAATATGATAAGTGGATCGCGGAAGCTTTCAAATTGGGCGGAAAGAACCAAATAAATAAGTACAAGTGCTAACAAAAAGGCAAATAATAATGAACTTGAACTTTCAGCAAAATCTCGACTTGTACCATCTAAAGCTGTTGTGAAACTCTCATCTAACACTTCGGAAGCCACTTCCTGCATGGCTGCAATTCCATCTCCTAATGTTTTTCCGGGTGCTAATCCCGCTGAAACCGTAGCCGAAACATAACGGTCGTAACGATACAAAGCCGGCGGACTACTTTGTTCCGTTAAGCGAACTAAATTATCCAATTGAATAAGTTCTCCATTGGAATTCTTTACGGAAAGGGTACGGAGGTCAATCGGTGCATCACGGAATTTACGTTCTACCTGTCCAATTACTTGATATTGTTTTCCATCTTTGATGAAATAACCAAAACGTTGTCCGGAAAAAGCTAATTGCAACGTTTGAGCGATATCAATAACCGATACACCCAAAGTGCGTGCTTTTTCACGATCTATATCAATTTGAATTTCAGGTTTATTGAATTTTAAGTTGATATCCACAAAGTTCAGTGTTGGGTGTGCATTTGCTTTTTCTAAAAAAGGTGGTATCACACTTTTTAATTTTTCAAAATTCGGGGCTTGAATCACAAATTGAACCGGCAAGCCACCACGTCGGTTACCTATGGACTGTTCCTGAGATACAAAGGCACGCGATTCTGACAAGTATTTGATATCCTCTGACAAATCATCCACAATTTGTTGCTGCGAGCGTTCTCGTAAGCTTTTATCAACCAAAATGAGGCGAGCAAAACCTGTATTTACCGAACTTGATGCACCAAATCCAGGGCTAGTTACTGTGATTAAACCATCGGTTTCGGGGACTGATTGTTTAACTAAGTTCACCACTTTATCCATATAAAAATCCATGAATTCGAACGTTGCGCCTTCCGGTGCTGAGGCATACACGCGAACACTGCCTCGGTCTTCTTGTGGTGCTAATTCCGATGGCACTTTTTTCACTAACCAAGAAATACCTGCAATGGAAAGCACAATTAAAATAAGTGCAGGCCATAAAGTGCGCATAAATCCAAGTAAGCTGCTTTCATATTTGGCATTTAACCATACAAAAAAGGGTTCTGTTAGTTCGTACAGAAAAGGATGTTTTTCACGGTGCTTCAAAATGCGGCTACTCAACATCGGACTTAAGGTAAGTGCTACAAAAGATGAGATAATTACTGCTGCAGCAACAGTGGTTGATACTACCGCAAAGAAAATTTCTTTACTTCCTGTAAGAGCAGCTTGCATTGGTGCCATGCCGTCTTCAATTTTAGCATAGATATTTTCCATTACAACAATTGCGTCGTCAACCACAAGCCCAATCGCTAAAACGATAGCTAATAATGTTAACACGTTGATGGAAAACCCGGCCAAATACATCACAAAAAAAGTTCCAATTAATGAGATGGGAATCACAATTACAGGTATGATGGTTGTCCGCCAATCCCGTAAAAACATAAAAATAATGGCAACTACGAGTAAAAAAGAGGTGAAAATGGATTCTTGAACCATAATA
>CAZIQX010000272.1:0-3429 GCA_964541325.1 uncultured Chitinophagales bacterium
ATCAAAAAGGGTTGCATCAGCACTTGGTGTGTGGTTTTTCCAAGGCTTACCGAAATTTCCGCAGATTCATTTTCAGTGAATAAAACAGACTCTAATGATTCGTGTTCAGGTGCCGCAAACGTAACGGTGTAAATGGAATTCGGCTCTAAAGCGAGTTTAAAATTGGGGTCGGTAAGTTTTAAATCGAGTATTTGTTGGCCATTTTTTGAAACGATGATTTCAGCATAGGTGATATTTTCCGGTTTTTCCAGCTCGAGTGAACCTTTTATTTCGAGTGCTGAATTCGAGCCACAAGCAACAAGAGCTAAGGCTAAAATGGGGGTAATGAATTTGAGCATGATTTCCTTAGGATTAAAAATTTGCGGTGAATATACGTATTTTTGCCGCCCTTAAACCGTAACCAAAGTCACAGTGAATCTTGTCTTAAATAATCGGGATAACTGTAATCTGCTATTGAATTGAAATATAAAACTGTATGGGTCGCAAAAAGTTAGAACGTTATCAACAAGTTAAAACCTTGCCTAATTATTACGATTTGTTGACCGCACCCAAAAAAGATTGGAACGAAACAGCATTTAAAACGAGTCAGCCAATTGTATTGGAATTAGGTTGTGGTTACGGAGAGTACGTGGTGAATTTGGCCAAATTGTATCCCCATAAAAATTTTATCGGGGTTGATGTTAAATCGGAGCGAATGTTTTTGGGTTTGCGAGAGGTAAATCAAAACGGTATGACAAACGCTGCTTTTTTTCGTGCACCGGTTCAGTTTTTACCCGATTACATGAGCAAAGGAGAAGCCGACGAATTATGGATTACATTTCCTGACCCTTTTTTAAAAGAAAAAAAACATCGGAGAAGACTAACATCGGCTTATTTCCTCGATGTGTATCGCAAATTTTTAAAAACCGGTGGTATCATCAACTTTAAAACCGATTGTGACCCTTTATTTGAGTACACCGAGGAAGTTTTTGCGGAACAGGGAAATCGGATTGAAATCTTGTTTAAAACCAAGGATTTACATAACGATTCGGAGGCTCATTCCGAGTGGTTAATTCCTACTCGATACGAAAAAATGTATCAGGAAAAAGGCGTACCGATTAAATTCGTGCAGTTTCGATTACTTGATTAGTAAACGACCCCAAACGGTGGTATTTGTCAAGCCATCAATTACTAGTTAATGATGATGCTTTTTTACAAGTTTTGGACCAAACCAAAGCCAAAAACCACTTACACTCAGAAATATCAACCCGATTCCTAAAATAGTCATGCTGATGAGTTTAAATTCATCTGAAATAATGGAACCGTCGTGGAGTTTTTCAATCCAATCGGCATTTCGCTGAGAAACTGACAGGATAGTACCTGTGTAGCCTTCAACTTGAACCTCCCAATCACCGGGTTGAAACAGGAGTTTAGCAAGCCCTTTTTTAGGTCTGATATCCATTCTATCGAGAAAAACATCGGAAACTTGTTTCTCGTGAAGAGCTGATTCTGCTACTTTCTTTAAATCGTGAATAGGCAGCCAAAGGGAATCAGGCTGAATAGGAATGGCATGTTTATCATGAGGTTGAAGCCACTGAACGTTTTTTTTCCAACTTAGCAATATTCCTGTAATAGATGAAAGAATGGCAAAAAGAGCAATTAAAACTCCGAAATAACGATGCCAAGGACGGGTTTTCCGAAGCGATTTAACAAAAGGTTTGGGTTTGTGGCTGTTCATGATGCGGCAAAATACAAGTTCAAGCTGCAAAAGAAAGTCTCTGAGACGTTAAAAATTGAAATAGCTAAGCTTTATTGATGTAACATTCTTTGAAAGTTTTTGATTTTCAGTATTCTAAGGAAGTTATTAACCTTTCAGATCCTGTTCATATGAAACCGTTAGTTTATCTGAGCTTTTCGCTTTTCTTGATATCCTGTTCAAATTCACAGCAAAAAATTAAGGAAGTTATTGAACCATCGTTATTTCGTGAAGCCATTGAGTATTTAGCTTCTGATGAACTCTTAGGGCGTGATACCGGAAGTGAAGGCATTCAAAAAGCAGCAGATTATTTATCGAATGAATTTGCGGAATTAGGATTGGAATTTGCACCCGGTTTATCATCATACAAACAGGAAATCGCATTTTACGGGCGTCCCAAAGTAAACAAAGCGAGAATTCAACTGGGTTCGACAGTAAATGTCACAGAGAAGGATTTATTTATACGTTCCGGAAACTCACTAGAAATCGGTGCACCGCTTTTGGTGGTTTCCTCGTTCGACGAAGTTCAAGCATCGCTATATAAAGACAAAATTATTGTGCGGAATGCGGCAAGTCTGCAGGCTGGCGTCATGAATGTTTTGATTGATTCAGATGCACAAAAAGTGTTATTCGAGAAAGCAGGGGCTTTGGCCTACATCGAGTTATTGCCAACAGGTTTTCAGTGGAAAAACTATTTCGGGTATTTTGGGAGTCAAATAACAACTCAGGAAATCAAACACACGATCCCTCATATTTGTGTGGCATTAGCGGAAGCTGAGTTTAAGAAAGTGAAAAGCCATGCTACATCGCAATTGATGGTGGATGTAAATCGTTCAAAACCACTCATAGATGCCAATGTCGCGGCATTTCTTCCTGGAAGTGATGCTCAACTTAAAGAAGAAGTGATTTTAGTAACCGCTCATTACGATCATGTTGGGTACAAAAAAGGAGCAAAAGCCGATGAAGACTCCATTTTTAACGGGGCAAGAGATAATGCAGTTGGAACGGTAGCCTTACTTGCCGGAGCAAAAGCTTTAAAAAAGTTACAACCCAAACGTTCGGTACTATTTTTGGCTGTAACAGGTGAAGAAAAAGGGTTGTTAGGGAGTAAATACTATGCAGAAAATCCACTTGTTCCATTAAATAAAACGGTGTTTAACCTCAATTTGGATGGCGCAGGTTACAACGATACTTCCATTGTTACTTTTGTGGGTTTAGATTATTACAAACAAGATTCACTACTTATTAAGCCATTGGAAGAGATGGGCTTACAATATCATCCTGATCCGGATCCCAAATTAAATTTATTTTTAAGAAGTGATAATATTTCATTTAGCAACAAAGGTGTTCCAAGTGCTACGTATTCGTTAGGCTTTACCGCATTTGATGATACCATTAACAAATACTATCACCAACCGGGAGATGAAACGCATGACTTGGATTGGGCTTATATTGAACGATTTTATGAAGGTTTTGCCAATGTGTTACTTACCCTAACCAATACACCTGAACGTATTGAGTTTAAAGAGGATAAGCAGCCGTTTTATGAGACCTATCAAAAACTTTACACCAAATGAAACTCATTCTCATCCGAAGATGAATAAATCCAATATCTTTTTGGCGTGAAATTCAAGCTCATTCTCGTTGTCTTATTCATGCAAGTGATAGTCTCCACCAAATCAGTCCACGTCGAA
>CAZIQX010000273.1:0-3362 GCA_964541325.1 uncultured Chitinophagales bacterium
ACCTTTAAACCTCTACAACTTTAAACCTTTTCTGAAATACACCTCAAAATCTTTACAACTTCTGCTAATACCTAAAACCTTACGACTTAAACCTTTTCAAATACTCCCTAATCCCACTTTAAACCTATACACCTCATCAAACTTTTTATCCCAAGCCGACTCGTTTAAAGATTGTATCAACTTGACGTGTATGATGCTTTAAATCGAACGCTTCGTTGATTTCTTCAGCGGTTAAGTTTTTGGTGATAATAGGGTCATTTTCTACCAATTCACGGAACAGACGCTTCTCTCGCCAAGCTTGCATAGCCAAGGGTTGAACGGTATCATAGGCTTCTTCACGAACCAACCCTTTTTCAATCAACATAAGCAGTAATCGCTGTGAAAAAACCAAACCAAATGTTTTATTGATGTTTTCCAGCATATTTTCCTCATAAACCACCAAATTTTCAATCAAATTGGCAAATCGGTGTAGCATATAGTCTAATAAAATGGTTCCATCAGGAATGATGATTCGCTCAGCTGATGAATGTGAGATATCTCGTTCGTGCCAAAGTGGAATATTTTCAAATGCTGTTATCATGTAACCGCGCAATACTCTTGAAGCCCCAGTAATATTTTCAGAACCAATTGGATTTCGTTTATGTGGCATTGCAGATGAACCTTTTTGCCCGTCGTAAAAGCGTTCTTCCGCTTCACGAGTCTCCGATTTTTGAAGGTGACGTACTTCAACAGCCATTTTTTCCATCGAAGAACCAATCAAAGCCAAGGTTGACATATAAAATGCATGGCGGTCGCGCTGCAGGGTTTGTGTTGAAATGGGTGCAGCGGCAAGTCCCAATCGTTCACAGGTATATTGTTCAACTTCAGGTGGGATATTTGCAAACGTACCAACAGCGCCGGAAAGCTTACCGACTTCAACATCTCGAGCGGCTAAAAGGAAACGCTCGCGATTTCTAAGCATTTCGGCATACCATAAGGCACATTTCAGTCCAAAAGTTGTGGGTTCGGCATGTACGCCATGCGTGCGTCCCATCATAACCGTGTATTTGTATTTCCTTGCTTTTTCAGCCAAGACCTCGATAAAACGGTCAATGCCTTTGAGTAACAGTGCGTTAGCTTGCTTTAGACGAACTCCCCACGCGGTATCTACAACGTCAGTTGAAGTTAACCCATAATGTACCCATTTACGCTCATCGCCTAATGTTTCCGACACTGCTCGAGTAAAAGCAACTACATCATGACGCGTAGATTGCTCAATTTCTTTGATGCGATTGATATCAAAAGAAGCATTCGCATATAATTTCTCAACATCTTCAGCTGGAATCATCCCCAATTTGCTCCATGCCCAGCAGGCCGCAAGTTCAACATCTAACCAGGCTTTGAATTGATTTTCTTCTGTCCAGATTTCGGACATTTCTTTGCGTGAATAACGTTCAATCATAGGTCATTTTTATTGATGAGTTAAAGTGGCGCAAAGTTAACCCAATCTGACCAAAAAGCACGAAGAAATCATCACATAAAAAAAGGAATCCCGATAATAAATCAGAATTCCTTTAACCCTATTGCGAGTAAGATGATGATTAAAAACGATACAGAACTACAAGTCCCATCGTTGTTTGGTTAGTTTTTGAAACAATACCATTTTGATCGGTAAATATCGCAGAATCAGTAAAATCAGCTTTTATTTCCGGACGAATGGTAATATGTCCACCTTTCATGATGTAATTAGCAGAAAGGGTTACAGCTGATGCAGTTGTTCCAAAACCACGAATGGCATTGCTATCATCAAAATATTCCAAACGCATGGTTGAAGACAGGTTTTCGTTGAAACCGTAAGTAAAGTAACCTGCAGCACCAAACCAAGAATCGGTATCGGTTCCGTAAACACCATTAAATCCTAGATGTATGGCTTCGGTAGCCTGATAGGAAAGCACCAAATCTACCATTTGTCGGAAATCAGATTGTGCGCCTGAAGCTGTAATGGTGCCTTCAGGTCCCCCAATCCAATTCAACGATGCTGACAAAGCTTCTGACGGGGCAAACCCAAAGCTAGCTCCAAACGTTTTAGCATCGTTATTATCAATCAAATTATCCCAGTTGTTGTACACAGCAGCCATCATGCTGTAGGTATCATTAAACTGATAACGAAAACGTGCACCAACGTGATAAAACGGCCCATAATTGAACAAATAACTTGTACTATAATTGGCATTAGCCGTTGCATCTATCACTTCGTACCCAATGTGAGTTCCGAACTTTCCAACTTCAAACGAAAACTTATCACTCACCTTTTGCACCACATAGGCGTTTTGAATGGCATCGCTTGTGCCTCCAAAAGCATTTCCATTTACGGTTGCCGCTGCTGGACCAAAGTTGAGATCGAGAACCCCTAACGTGGTGGCATCTTCATAAGCTAAAGAAAACTGAAAAATGGAAAACCCAATTTGGTTGTTCAAATTATCGTACAAACGGCCGTCATTAGCCCCACCTAATGGCGAATTAAAATTGTACATGTAATACGAATGGGCGTACCCCGACAAGCTGACATTTTCGGGAAGACCTTGTGCGATGCTAAGCGTGTTAAAACACAAACCTGCATATACAACTCCTAATAAGCTACTCAATCTTTTATTCATAACGGTTGACCTCAATTTTTATGGATTAAACATGGTTGATACATGTTCATTCATAAATAAGAGAAAGTCAATAGTTTTATTTAAAAAATTAATTTTTTTGATTTAACAGTATTAATTTTTAATAAAAAAGCGCTTACATAGACTAATTATTTTAATTAAAAAATTAATATATCCAACAATCTTAAACAAAAATAGCCGGCAGATACCGGCTATTATAAATCAACCACTTACAAATAAGTTGAACTGCTACTACAAATACTTATCTAACTGAAAATATTGTTCCGTTACATGTTGAGCTCCATTTAACAATTTCAACTCATCATGTTCTTTTGAAAACGAACCCGGAGAGTAATAGTTTGGTGGATGTTCAGTGCTCAGTAAACCGCAATTGATGTATGTATCTGAAGCCAGTTCACTACAAAAAAACGTGCGATCGTTGCATTTTATATCTCCCCTACCTTCTGCAAAATGAATCGCCATTTCTGCCAACGATGGAAATGCACGCCCATCAACAGTGCGCATAAAAGCCAGCATTTTATTGAGCAAATCTGTATTAGAACCCGGATCGAGTTTTCTCCATGCAAATTGATAATGTTGCCCATCAACCGGTTTTTCCGCCATTGCATAATCCAATACTTCTTCCAAATCAACCACATGCACTTCGGAACAAGCTACGCCATCAACATAATCATTCGTATCTAGTGTATAGTTAAATATGGCCCAAAA
>CAZIQX010000274.1:0-316 GCA_964541325.1 uncultured Chitinophagales bacterium
GAATGCATGGCAAAGACAAGTAAGTTGATGTAAGGTTCCGTGGCTTTTAAGGTCACCTCAGCGCATGCAGAGGTCTTGGTAAATTTAAAGCCAATTTAAGCGAAGCGTAGTTACCAATTTCGCATACGCTCTGAAAACACAAGCTAGTGTGGGATGCCTGAACAAGTCAGGCATGACGGCTTTGAAAGTCACCTCTGCGCATGCAGAGGTCTCAGTAAATTTAAAGCCAATTTTAGCGAAGCGTAGTTATGCGATTCGCATACGCTCTGGAGACACGAGTTAGTGTGGGATGCCTGAACAAGTCAGCCCCGACGTT
>CAZIQX010000274.1:326-3297 GCA_964541325.1 uncultured Chitinophagales bacterium
TGCTAGTTTGGCTTCAGCGTTAGATGGTTATCGCGCCCAAATGGCTGAGGAATCCATGGCAAAGACAAGTAAGTTGATTTAAGGTTCCGTGGCTTTTAAAGTCATCTCTGCGCATGCAGAGGTCTTGGTAGGGGTGCATTTTTGAGTTGCATCCCATCAATTTTTTAGATTTATTTGACCAAATACATTTTTTGATTTATGCTAATAGAAGAACTAAAAAACATCATCTCCCAAGCTACTTTCTCTGAAAAAAAACTTCTGAGCGATTGGTTGCAACATGAAATTGAATCTGACCCAAATCAGATAAAAAGTCAATGGGATAAAGAGGCTTTACGTCGATCTGATAAAATCAAAGAAGGAAAAGTTACCATGTACTCACTCGATTCAGTTTATCATGAATTGATGAAATGATTGTACAATTTTCAGAATTTGCCAAAAAAGAGCTTTCAGAGGCAAGAGATTGGTATGAGGAAAGAGAGAGCGGACTTGGAATCCAATTTGTGCAAGAAATACTGTCGCGGATTAAATGGATTGGCCAAAATCCATTCAGTTCATCAAGAGTAGAGCATTCACTTGTTCGTTGTACATCTGTTCACATGTTCCCATATTATATCTATTATGAGATCAATGAATTAAACAATACCATTGTCATTTTGGCTATTGCACATCAACGAAGAGCACCTGATTATAGAGAGATTTGATTAACGTAACTTGCTGATTATCAGTAAAATAGTATTTTTGATGACTGTTAGATTTGGCCATGACGGCATCACACCTTAACCATTTGTTCGAGGTCTTTGGCTTTGGCAAGGGTATTCTCCACATCATCCCCTAAAACAGTAATATGACCCATTTTTCGGCCGGGTTTGGATTTCAATTTTCCATATAGATGCAAATGGGCATCCGGTTCAGACAAAACAGGAATTACCGTTTCCGCTTCGGAATCACGTGCATACGTACCCAAAATATTTTCCATAACCGCAACAGGGCGTCTCATCACAGTACTTCCTAAAGGCATTCCGCACACGGCACGAATGTGGTTCTCAAACTGACTCGCCACACATCCTTCGATGGTATAATGACCTGAATTGTGAGGTCTGGGCGCCGATTCATTTAATAAGATTTCTTCGGATTCAGTAAGAAAAAATTCAAACGCATAAACCCCAATTCCGTTTATGGCTTCCACCGCTTTAACGGCTAATTCCTGAGCCTTTTGTTGCAGTTCTACGGATATCGGTGCCGGTGCGATTATCGTTTTGCAGATGTGTCCGGCTTGAATACTTTCCACACAAGGGTAAACTACGATTTCAGGACTGTTAGATTCACTCTCGCTTTGCTCGGTTTCTTTTGAGTGCGATAGAGAGATTCCAGCATTCGCAGGAATGACAAGTGTTTCAGGACTTTTTGTCCCGATTTCTACAGGACTGTTAGTCCTTGAAGGACTAACCGTCCTAACCACCGTCCTAGCCACAGAAACGGCCAATTCTTTCACAAAAGGCACAAAAGCTTCCGCTAAAATATCACGACCTTTATTTCCACCAAGCTTCTCAAATCCGGCAAGCGCTGATTTCATATCCCTTGCTGTTGCATTACCGTAACCGTCATATCCGCCTTTAGATGATTTCAGTACAAATGGCCAACCAAATTCATCCCCAAAAGCGCGCAAATCGGTTTCATTGTGTACCAAACGATAAAAAGGCATCGGAATACCGGCTTTGCGAAAGGTTTCTTTTTCAATCCATTTATTTTCAATTAAAGCAAAGGTTTCGGGGGATGGATACATAGGAGTGCCACTTTTATCGCGCACACGCATCAACAAATCAGAATCTAAAAATTCATTTTCAAGGGTTACCACATCGCAGGATGCCGCAAATTGAATCAGTGCTTCCTCATCATCAAAAGAGCCCGTAACTACATGAGGCGTAACGAAATCCATCGGTTCAGCCACAGTGCCGGATCGATATACAGCCGTCTGCATTCCAAAACGATACGCTTGATAAGCCGACATGCGCGCTAATTGTCCACCCCCTAAAAATCCTATTTTGTAATTCGCTTTAATTGAAAAAGGTGCCACTTTTTGCGTAATTTTACAGTTCTTGTTGATGTGGATGAACTTGACTCTGCAACGGCTTTCATCAACCCCAAAAGTTCATCTGATTAAAATCTGGCCAAAATTAAGCAAAACCGATAAGGAAACAGCATGAATATCGAAGTTAAACTTCGTCAGTTAAAAGAACGTTTTGAAGAAATCGAAGTGATGATGGGCGATCCTTCCATCATCAACGACTCCAAGCGTTACATGGAAATCACCAAAGAGCATGCTGATTTGCGCGAAATTATTGAGGATTACAATGAATGGTTAAAAACCAAACAGTTTATAGCCGACAATGAAGAATTGATTGATTTAGACCCTAATCTTGCCGATGTAGCTCGGGAGGAGAATGAACGTCTTTCTGAAAAAATGGAAAAGTTGGAAGAAACCATCAAAATAAAACTAGTTCCCAAAGATCCGGAAGATTCCAAAAATGCGATTGTGGAGATTCGTGCCGGTACAGGTGGGGATGAAGCCGCTATTTTTGCTGGTGATTTGTATCAGATGTATCGCCGTGCTGCCGATGTGATGGGCTGGAAATTTGAACTGTTAGGCTTGAATGAAGGCACAAAAGGTGGTTTTAAGGAGATTGTGTTTAAGTTGGAAGGTCCGGATGTATTTGGTTTGATGAAATACGAAAGCGGCGTTCATCGTGTACAACGAGTACCGGAAACGGAAGCGCAAGGGCGCGTTCATACCTCTGCGGCTACAGTGGCTGTTCTTCCTGAAGCCGAAGAAGTGGATATTCATATCAATCCGGCTGACCTTGAAATAGATACCTTTCGTGCTACCGGTGCGGGCGGGCAGCACATCAACAAAACGGATTCGGCGATTCGTATTCGACATATTCCAACCGGTGTGGTTGTGGAGTGCCAAGAG
>CAZIQX010000275.1:0-2095 GCA_964541325.1 uncultured Chitinophagales bacterium
TCTTTCAGCCTTCAGCTTTTGTCTTTTGGCCTTTAACTCTAAATCATAGATCAACCATCAAAAATCGCATACTCCTACTTTAAACTTTTTCAACTTATCCTGGTCTCTGGAGCTCAAACAATTCCCCTAATTTTGCCCAAGTCATTCCTGCTAAACGGGTTACGGGTTTTAATTTTTTGGGATTAATTTTAAAATCTTCTATTAACTCATCATGAACATGAGCTTTTACTACTTCAATAAAAAACGCATCTGAGGCCCCCGCTCCATCACCTACTTTGTGATGCTGATACACTTTTCCTTCAAATTGAATGGACGCTTCTTGCACACGAAAAGGCTTCACCACATCCGATTTGATAGGTGTTAAGCCTGTTATTTCAAATTCGTTTTTCCCATAATCATATAAGCCTGATGCTAAATTAGCTTTTTCTGCCAACTCTTCAGTTGTGATATGAATCACACATTCACCGTTTTGAATCAAATTTTTAGTAGTATCCTTTAATTCTGTTCCTGTTTTAAAATGCAAAGGGAAAATAGCTAACACTAAAGGGGAGTATGCTGCAACCGTAAAAAATGAAAAGGGTGACAAGTTAGGAATGCCTTCATTCGAAATAGTTGAAACTAATGCTATTGGTCGGGGAATAACCGAACCTGTTGCAAGTTTATAGCGGTCTTGGGCTGAAATTTCTGTCGGGGTAATCGATATCATACTAAATTTGCACGTTGATTGTTGAATAACTGAAACTACTGTTTTTTAACTTCGATTTCCGTGACTTTCATTACGTTCATAGTATGTATTTATCTATTTCGTAGGTTTAATATCTGATTGGTCGTTCATGAAATACCGTTTATTTGTGATTTTTGCCATATTTCCGCTGCAACTAAGTGCTCAGCTTCCCTATTATCCTCCAAGCCAGGAAACCAATAGTAAAGCATTTATTGGTGGTGATGTTTATACATTCGGAATCCCATTTTCTTTAAGTATCACAGCGGACTTTAATGAGCATCATTCATTTCGTTTGGGAATCAGCCCTACTACTCCTGATCGTAATGAACTTGTTATTTCAGAAGAGGCCATTCAACATGTTACGTTTTCTATGGCTTATACTCGCTTAATCGGTTCAAAAAATAATCATATCGAAGTGGGTGGAGGAGTTCTTGCCGGACCCGATGACACCTCACCTCATCAAATTATACCTTCACCTTCATTAGCAATGTTAATTGGAGTTCGCTCCGTTTTGGAAGAAACCGTTTTATTTCGTGCTGCTTTTACGCCTATTTATAACAGCAAAGGTGTTCAGTTTTTTGGTGGATTTGGAATTTCGTTTGCCTTTCCTTCCGGAAAATGAAAGTCAATTTCAACGATTCTTCATGCCACGGTGCCACGGAGCCACGGACGTGGACGTCCGCGGCATAAGGTAAGTTGTAAGGTTTTAGGTTTTAGATCTTTTCTCATCATGCAAAAATCTAATCTCGTAAAATCGAATTTTCATGAGGAACGCTCGTAATTCGTAGAAATCGCTAACACCTTACAACTTAAACCCAAAACCTTTATTCAATCCACGAGTGGGGATACTTCGGATCGTCTAAATCAACGGCATATTTTGTTCTAAAAAGCGGTTTAAATGTATCAATCATTACAGACCATTCATCGGTAGCTTCTTTACCGATGCTTTTCTTTACCGTTCCGGGATGAGGACCATGAGGAATGCCACCCGGATGATGGGTAATACTCGCATAATGCACGCCTTTTCGACTCATAAAATCCCCTTCCACATAATACAGCACTTCATCGGAATCCACATTGGAGTGCGCATACGGTGCAGGAATTGAGAGTGGATGATAGTCGTATTTGCGAGGTACAAAACTACACACCACATAGTTGTGGGCATTAAAGGTTTGGTGCACCGGTGGTGGTTGATGCACGCGTCCGGTAATCGGCTCGAAATCCTTCATGCTGAAAATCCACGGATATAAATAGCCATCCCAGCCAATCACGTTAAACGGTTGATGATTCATCCAATAGTGATGCATGCGGCCTAATTTTTTTATGCGCACTTCAAATGCGCCCATCTCTTCGATATAGAGTGGTTCAATT
>CAZIQX010000275.1:2105-2841 GCA_964541325.1 uncultured Chitinophagales bacterium
CGCCCAAACATGGTTTGCACGTAACCTTCCCCTTCGTGAACAAAGAACATTTCGTCGTGTTCACCATTTTTGTAGAAATAATCCATGTTCTCAGTCGGACGAGATAACATGATTTCAACATCGTTATTGAAGAGAACTGTTTTGCGTGATGTAATCGCATCGCCGCCCTCTTCGATATCTTTGGTAACCAAATGATGATGACGTAATACATCATCTGAAACGGCAACCGGTTTTACATCAGCACCTAACTCTACACGGAGAACCTGTGTGGGCTCCATATGATGATACAAAAGCGATGAGTTGCCGCTAAAGCCTTCGGCGCCAAATAAATGTTCGGTATATAACTCGCCATCGGGACGACGAAATTGGGTGTGGCGCTTTGGGGGAATTTTTCCAAGTTTGTGGTAATACATAGGAAAAGGTTTAAGTTTTTAGGTTTTGGGTGTAAGCGATTGGAACTTGCTTAAACCCTGCATGAGTCCATTTAACATCCTACCTATTTCATCAAGTTGTTCATCGAGTCTATGAGTTTGTGCATCCCAATAGAATAAATCATTGGCTAATAGCACATAATACCTAACTTCATCTAACGAGGTTTGTGAGATATTATAGAATCGAAGTTTTTCTTTGATGCTTTTTTTGTGGAATCCTTCAGCAATATTTGCAGGAATAGAAACGGCTGCTCTTCGAAGTTGAGATTGCAATCCAAACTTTTCTTCCTGCGGGAAATTTGCTG
>CAZIQX010000275.1:2851-3229 GCA_964541325.1 uncultured Chitinophagales bacterium
GAGGTTTGTTTGAAAATACTCTAAACCTTTAAACCTTTACACCTTTATACCTTTTTCTTACAGATTTCCTCGGCGGTCTTGCTCGCGTTCGATGGCTTCAAAAAGAGCTTTAAAGTTGCCTACACCGAAACCACGAGCGCCTTTGCGCTGAATAATTTCATAGAACAAGGTTGGACGGTCAGAAACCGGTTTGGTGAAAATCTGCAATAAGTAGCCTTCGTCGTCACGGTCAACGAGGATGCCTAAGCGTGCTAAATCTGCGATGTTTTCATCAATCTTACCAACGCGTTCTTCGAGTTCATCATAATAGGTGGTTGGTACTGTTAAAAATTCAACTCCATTTTGTTGCAATTTAGTAACGGTATCCACAATATCACC
>CAZIQX010000276.1:0-2465 GCA_964541325.1 uncultured Chitinophagales bacterium
CGCTCCAATAACTAACAAAATTTTTCCAGATGAAAGCCTTTCTTCCAAAGATGTTTGTATTTGCCTACTAATCATATGATTTTATTTGATTTATAATCATAACATAAGATACAAAATATTTTGTATTCCACGATAGTTATAACTTTTATGGATTATACTCCACGAAAGTTATAACTATTGTGGATTTCACTTAAACTAAATGAGCCTCTTTTATCTGCTCCTGAACTCGTTTTATCTCTTGAATCACCTTGTATGAGAAGCCTGCGGTCTCCAAACTTATTTGCTCACCTGATCTTTTTGTGAGCATTAACACAGAAAATCCCAATTTAGTTGACGGTATTACTTCGATGGACTCAAGTTCCGAAAATGATAGTTGCTGCCTTTGATACTTTCCAAATTGATAGTAATCGACACAAACTTCCTTATCTAATAATTCAATAGTCGCGAGTTGTAACTCAGAGGAATCCCTTTTGTACTCAACATTCATCCTCAGAAAAACTGCGATATTGAATATCATACTCAACAGAGTTGCCCATTTATCATCCAATGCAGTTAAGAAACCTTGCTGAAAAACAGAGTACAAAAACCAGCACAAAAGCAAGATTACCATTAACCCAAATGAACGAATCAACCACAAAGGCATTACTCGACGGAGTCTAGGATTTGAAATTTTCAACTTAGACTCCTAATTGTGTTTTTAAGAGCTCAAATTGATGTTTAAATGCAATGCGTTGGGTATAATGCGATGTACTTATAGGAATGGCAATTCGTTCATTATTTTGTTTGAGTACTTCAACTTCCTGCATTCCAAGATTTATTTGAGCAATGTCAGCGTAAGAAATTTCAACTCTTTTTTGTTTAAAAGCAGTTGTAGTTTGATACACCAATACACGTTCGCCAAACTCGATAAAGTTAGTTCGTTCTTGCTTGGCGAAATTGACGTATTGTAACAAAAGAATAAAACCCATACCTGCATTTAAAGCATAGGTTGATTTGAACTCACTATCTGAAATTAAAATAAACGCCAGAAAAGTTAGGTTTAACACGAGAAAACCAATCGCAATGTACAACATCCAACGCATGCTTTTTCCCGAATACGTGGATAAACGAATAACTGAAGGCTCCATAACGTATCATTTATTTCAAAAATAACTTTGTACCCACAGATTAATGAATACCAATGAATTCATCAATGGAATGCGCAGAAGATTCTTCCATGCAGTTATGTTCATTAAAAATGTACTTCATCCTCTAGGACATAAAAATTTTCAAAACTGTTAGCCCTTTTCTTTCTCCCGTACAGATGATGAGACTATTTCTTGTATATACTTTCGGCTGCCATGATGAGGTCAATTTGTAGTACCCAATAACACGAAAAGCCACTTTATTCCGTCTCTTTTTGTACTTTCCCCGCACTAAATCAACCCAATAGCATGACCTACCTTTCCACCGATAATCTCAGCAAACGTTTTGGCGAAAAAATTCTATTTCAAGGCTTAAGCTTTGGACTTCAAAAAGGCGACAAAACAGCACTTGTTGCCCCGAACGGCACCGGAAAATCCAGTTTATTAAAAATCATCGCAGGAAAAGATGTTGCCGATTCCGGTGAAGTGATGATTCGGAACGGTATTCGTTTGGGATTTTTGGAACAAGAACCTGAATTGGATGCTTCCAAAACAATAGCAGAGTTTATCAATCAGCGAAATTCTGAAACTGTGCGAATTATTCAGGCTTATCATAAAGCTTTAGACGCCCAAACCCTCGATTATAACGAAAAAACGCATCAGGCTTTTGAACGTGCATCGGCTGAAATGGACCGCGTGGATGGCTGGAATTATGAACAACGTCTTGAGCAAATTTTGGGCAAATTGGACATTCACGACCTCGATCAATCCATTTCTACCCTTTCCGGCGGTGAGCGAAAACGAGTTGCACTTGCCTTTACATTGCTTGATGAACCCGATGTGTTGCTACTGGATGAACCAACCAACCACCTCGATGTGGATATGATTGAGTGGCTCGAAAAGTTTCTTCAACGTAGTACTATGACTCTCTTGATGGTTACCCACGATCGGTATTTTTTGGATGCCGTTTGTAACCACATTTTGGAGTTGGATAACGGTAAATTGTATCATCACGATGGAAATTACAGCTTCTATTTGCAAAAAAAGGCGGAACGTGAAGAAGCCCTTGGTGTTGAACGATACAAAGCCGTTCAATTTTTAAAACGAGAAATTGATTGGATTCGCCGCTCTCCAAAAGCTCGCACTACGAAATCACGCTCTCGGGTTGATGCTTTTTATGATGTACAAGAAAAGTACGGTAGTAAAAAAGTGGAGCAAGAACTTAAACTGGAAGTAAAAACCAGCCGACTCGGAAAGAAAATTCTGGAAATCAGAAAAATGAATAAGTCGTTCGGCGACAAAGTGATACTCAAAAATTTCACCTATACCTTTTCTAAGGGT
>CAZIQX010000276.1:2475-3155 GCA_964541325.1 uncultured Chitinophagales bacterium
AGGGTGAACGCATTGGAATCATAGGAAAAAATGGAGTTGGTAAAAGTACCTTTTTAAAATTGATAACCGCAGAACTCACACCCGATTCCGGAGAAATGGAAACCGGTGAAACCATCATTTACGGACATTTTCGTCAGCAAGCACTTGATTTCCAGGAAGATAAACGGGTAATTGATGTGGTGCGTGATGTAGCCGAGTACATCGAAATGGCAAATGGAAATCGCATCTCTGCTTCCAAATTTCTGGAACACTTTTTGTTTCCGCCTTCCATGCAATACACGCACATTTCCAAATTAAGTGGCGGGGAAAAACGTCGTTTAGGCCTCATGCTTGTGCTCATCAAAAATCCCAATTTTTTGATTTTGGATGAACCCACAAACGACCTCGACCTGCCAACGATGAACAAATTGGAAACGTTTTTGGATGATTTTCCGGGCTGTCTGATTTTGGTCTCTCACGACCGTTATTTTATGGATCAATTGGTAGATCACTTTTTTGTATTTGAGGGCAACGGAAAAATCACCGACTTTGCAGGAACGTACTCTGAGTATCGTGAATCTCTCTCTGAACGTGAAAAAGAGTCGGTTTCAACTGTAAAAACAGAACTTAAAGCCAAGGAAACAGCAAACAAAAAGAAAAAAATGAGTTATGCTGAACAAAAAGAATTTGGTCAGCTTGAA
>CAZIQX010000277.1:0-1310 GCA_964541325.1 uncultured Chitinophagales bacterium
AATTGGGGAACGGATTTATATCAAGCGGAAGCCGACGTTCGAAAAAAACTCGACTTTGTTCGTCGTGCCATTCCGGCTGATGCCGAGCAACCAATCGTATTTTCTTACGACCCTAATGAAGAACCCGTTGTTGTTCTCACCTTAACTTCAAAATCGGTGAATTTACGTGAGTTACGCACTTTAGCAACACAACAATTGGAGCAACGCATTGAGCGAATTCAAGGGATAGCTTCTGCAGAAACAGCCGGTGGTTTCGAGCGTCAGGTAAACATTCGCTTAAAAAATGATAGAATGGTAGCTTACAATGTTGATATAGCTACAATAGCTAACCGTTTACGATCAGAAAATATTCAAGTGCCCGCCGGAGAATTGGTTGAAGGCAACATGATTTACTCCTTGCGCACAATTGGTGATTTTAAACGCATTGAGCAAATTCAAAATATTGTAATTAATACAGCTGACGGGAAACCAATTTTATTAAATGATATTGCCGAAGTTGAAGATGGTATCGCACAACCGATAGGCGGGGTTCATGTTCAAGGAAATGACGGAGTTATTATCAATGTGTACAAACAAAGTGATAGTAATATTGTAACGGCGGCCGATCAACTTGTTGGAAGTTTGCCTGATTTAAGAAGAATTTTACCACGCGATGTGAGTTTAGAAGTGCTTACTAATAAAGCTGATTTTATTCAATTATCTATCAGCAATCTAATATCAACAGGATTTCAAGCCATCGTTTTGGTCGTACTCATATTGTTGTTTTTCTTACGGAGTTCACGTTCATCGTTTATTATTGCTGTTTCCATTCCGGTTTCTATCATTGCCACCTTTAGCATTATGGATTACGCGGATTTAAGTCTAAACGTAATTTCACTTTCCGGTTTAACTCTTGCCGTTGGGATGGTAGTTGATAACGCCGTGGTTGTTCTTGAAAACATTTTTCGCTTCAAGGAAGATGGCTATAGTGGGAAGGATGCGGCCGTAAAAGGAGCACAGGAAGTTGCTGTACCGGTTATGGTATCAACCTTGACAACCTTGGTTGTATTTCTCCCTATTCTGTTTGTACCGGGAATTGCCGGATTTTTATTTCGTGATTTAGCTCTAACTATTTCTTTCGCTCTGATTGTTTCTACATTGGTGGCATTAAGTTTAATTCCGTTAATGAGTGCTCAGTTTTTAAATGACGCAACGATTGTGAATCAAACCAAAAAAGGTTTTAAAAAGTGGACAGCTGCCCTTGGTTCCTGGGCGAATTCTACATTTGGTGAGCCAATAGGTGTTTTTCTGAATAAAATGGAAAAAGGCTA
>CAZIQX010000277.1:1320-1765 GCA_964541325.1 uncultured Chitinophagales bacterium
TTAACCCATAAATGGAAAGTAATTGTGCTTACAACTATCCTTTTTGTAGGTACGTTACCCTTATTTAATCAGCTAGGTGGGGAGTTCTTCCCACCGGTTGACGAAAACGCATTTGTGTTAGATGTGGCACGCGAGCCCGGTGTAAGTTTACGAGAATTGGAACGAACGATTTCTCAGGTAGAAAGTATCATTAAAAAAGAAGTGCCGGAAGCACGTTTAATTGTTTCCGATTTTGGGGATAAAGTAGGTGTTGAAGGTGCCGACAACCCCGGTGGATTTCATGGAACGGTTCGCGTAGAATTAACGCCCAATAACGAAAGAAACCGATCTCAATTTGATATTACCGCAGATCTATTAACTGCACTCGAAATTGTTCCGGGTGCCGAAATTAAAGAAGTACGTCAAAATCCGTTAAGTCCGGATGGTGAAAACGGTTTGGTGATTA
>CAZIQX010000277.1:1775-3129 GCA_964541325.1 uncultured Chitinophagales bacterium
TGATTCAACTATTTGGTTATGACCCTGAAATTAAAAAAGAGTTATCAGCGGGAATTGTAGAAAAATTAAACTCGATACAAGGCATTGCCAATGTAATCTCAACTTCCGATCAAGGTCGCCCAGAATTGCGCATTCAGATGGATAGAGAACGTATCTCACGTGTTGGTTTGAATACTTCGCAAGTGGCAAATTCGATTGCTAACGCAGTTAAAGGAAATCTCGCAACCTCATTTATTGATAAAGGTCTGGAATACGATGTGGTTGTAGAATTAGATCCGGCTGAAAAAACTCAAGCCCTTGCACTGAATAACATTCAAATTCGCACAGCAAACGGAACATGGATGCCACTAAGTAATTTGGCACGAATTGAGCGTTACAATGGTCCCACGAATATTTTGCGCATCAATCAGGAGCGTGTTACCGAAATCAAAGCTGATTTAGCCGGAATTGATCTCAAAACAGCAAGTGATCGCGCTAAAGAAGTACTTAGCGCAGTGGATTGGCCTGATGGATACCGTTATGAACTCGGTGGCTCCGCTGAAGACCAAGCCGAAAGTTTCCGCTTTTTGTTGGTCGCGTTTTTAATTGCTGCTGTACTTACATACATGGTCATGGCTTCGCAATTTGAAAGTTTGGTTGAGCCATTCATCATCATATTCACGATTCCTCTGGCATTTACAGGGGTAATATTGGTTTTATTTGGAACCAATACACCCATAAGTGTTACTTCGATGGTTGGTTTAATTCTACTTTCCGGAATTGTGGTAAACAATGGAATTGTAATGATTGACTATATCAAGATTTTGCAAGCTCGAGGTATGAATCGTTTTGAAGCCATCGTAACCGGTTCAAGCCGACGTTTACGCCCAATCCTGATGACTGCCTTTACAACTGTTCTTTCCATGATTCCATTGGCTCTTGAATTAGGATCCGGTTCTGAAACGTGGTCACCAATGGCAAGAACGGTTATTGGCGGACTTACCTTTTCTACCGTGCTGATGTTATACGTTGTGCCTTGTATTTACTACGTTATTAATCAAGCTGTAGAAAAATTGGGTTTTGATGCGGTTCATAAAACCGACCCACTCGCTGTTGAACAAGCTTCTTAATTGGTTCTAACCTATGAAAAAATTCACGATTACAAACGGAATCATTAAACGACCCATAACGGTGTTTATGCTCACTTTGATGGTGATTGGGTTTGGTTTATTTGCCTTAACCCGGCTCAAAGTGACTTTATATCCTCCGTTTAATATTCCGGTTCTTGCTATATCATCCGGTTACCGAAACGTTTCACCTGAAGATATTCAACGAATTTTGGTAGAACCGATTGAAGCTGCCGTTTCAGCAACGG
>CAZIQX010000278.1:0-3118 GCA_964541325.1 uncultured Chitinophagales bacterium
GTATCAGTAAGCGCTGCGCGGTATCTTCGGTATAAGTAGAAAGAATTCAGGGATTGTTGATCTATGATTTAGAGTTAAAGGCCGAAAGACAAAAGCTGAAGGCTGAAAGAATGTTAAAATTAATACCATCTTACTTTTGATTTGATGAAGCTAATGAGTGTACTTTCCGCAATCCGCAATCCGCAATCCGCAATCCGCAATCCGCAATCCGCAATCCGCAATCATTAAATCCAATCCTTCGGGTTTTCGAGTGTAAAAACCAGCTTCGATTCAGGTGTTCCTCTTTCGGGATGAAAATCATAGACCCAACGCACACGTGGAGGCAAACTCATCAAAATGGATTCGGTTCTGCCGTTGGTTTTAAGTCCGAATAAGGTTCCGCGATCATGAATCAAATTGAATTCCACATAACGACCTCGACGAACTTCTTGCCAAAAACGGTGTTGTTCTTCATAATCATGATGTTTTCTGCGTTCCACAATCGGCACATAAGCCGAGACAAACGCCGAACCAATGGCCATGGTAAAATCAGCGATTGTTTCAAACGAATGTTTGTCTGTTGCACGAAGGTGATCGAAAAATACTCCGCCGATGCCACGTGCTTCACCGCGATGCGTGTTAAAAAAGTACTCATCACATTCTTTTTTAAAACGTGGGTAAAATGCCTCATCAAATCGGTCACAAACCGTTTTTAAAGTTTGATGAAAGTGAACAGCGTCTTCATCAAACAAATAATAAGGAGTTAAATCCATACCGCCACCGAACCACGCATCTACAATATGACCATCTGTATCGGTTAGTTCAAAATGACGAATATTGGCGTGAACAGTGGGTACAAAGGGATTTACAGGGTGAATCACCAAAGAAATTCCGGTTGCAAAAAATCGATCACCTTTTATACCAAGACCTTTGCGCATCACATCGGTAACATAACCATGAACGGTAGAGACATTTACGCCGCCTTTTTCAAAAACCTGACCATTTTCAATAACGCGTGTTTTTCCACCTCCACCGCCATCGCGTTCCCAAACGTCTTCACGAAATTTGGATTTTACTTCAACATTCTCCAATGCCGTGCAAATGGTATTCTGTAAATGTTGAATGTGTCGTTCAAATCGATCTTTGAGGGACTGCATAATAACGTGTGATCAAAATTTATTTCAAAGCCTGAATATAGGTCTATTCTTTAAAGATTTGATGAAGTTTGAATTCGCTGTTTAAAAACAAACTGTGGTTTAAAAAAAGCAACAATCTGAATGAAAACAAGAATGCCCATTCCAATCAAAGCCGTTAGGGCTATTTCAGGGTTTAGGGTTTCCTGTTTGGAATAAATCCCAAAGAAAGCCCATAAAACAGACCACGAGATAGCTAAATTGGCAAAGTTTCGCACTAAGAGTAGGGTAACCACTAAACCTATTACAACAAGAATTATGCTCCAGCTAGCATCAGATATTGACCATCCTGAAAATCCCCAATCCACTAAAAGAGCAGTAAAATTGGCAATTGCCGCAATCGAAATCCAACCTAAATAAACACCAAACGTGATGCGTGCCAGGTTTCCCATCGATTGAATGATACTACCATTCACCCAGATTAACACGCCAAGTAAGCCGAACATTACAATAAGTGAGAGTTCAATAAGTACATAGTGCCAAGTTAAAATCCAGAGTCCGTTGAATAAGGAACTAATGGCAAACCAAGGTCCGATTTTTTTAGTGTCTATTTCGTTTTTAGCTAAGAATTGCCAAATCACGAAACTCGTAATCAACAAATAGATGATTCCCCAAATAGAAAATGTAAATCCTGCAGGTACAAATAGATTCGGATATTTTGCAGATAGCTCACCCGTAGTAAACCCATTGAGTGGCAATGCATTAGCCAAAAAATTAAGAACTATCATAAAAACAAATGAAACTAGGTTAACCATGCGAATAATGGATAGTTGAGTCATAAAAGTTGAGGTTTGTTTGTGATAAGGGATGCAAGTATTACCCTGAGTGTATAATCAATCTTTATAAGACTTATATCTCTTTTTAGTTGGGGGTATTGTTCTGCATCGGTGTAATACCTTCAAATAATCTAAACATAACCAAATGGAGCAACCCATGAAAACCTCTCTCTTCATAACAATAATCTTTTCCTTGTCAACAACATTTGCAGCGTGCTCTGACGATCAATCCTCGCTGAATGATTCCTCTGTAAATCAACAGTTAACGCAAGAAATCATTCAGTCTATTCCACCGGATAGTTTATCAGAGGGTGAGTTAGCAAGCTTGCTTTTTATGGTTGAGGAAGAAAAAGTTGCTCGTGATGTTTACATGCAATTGTACTCACAATGGAATCAAAAATCCTTTAATAACATATCGCAGTCAGAGCAGCAGCATATGGATGCCGTTCAAATTCTAATGGCACGTTATTCCATCGAATTACCAAATTCACTAGCCCAAATCGGGACTTTTGAAAACCACGATTTACAACTATTACACGACCAGTTGATGGAACAAGGTAAACGGTCGTTAATAGATGCACTTAAAGTAGGTGCACTAATCGAAGAAGTGGATATCAAAGATTTGCAAGATTTACTGAGTACTACGGTTGATAATTCCGACATCGAATATGTGTTTCAAAATCTAATAAAGGGCTCTGAAAATCACTTGCGTGCTTATGTGAAAAATTTGAGTAAACAAGGTGTAGCTTATGAACCTCAAGTGCTCGACTTAGCCCACTATCAAGCCATTATTTCTCAATAATCCTCAATTAAAGTAAAAGAGTAGCGCCTGTTGACTGACCTCAGCGGGCGTTTTTTTTTATTTGGGCATTTCCCCGAGTCACTTCGTGCATAGGGGTCGCGCTTTTCCGGGGTCGCCCCGAAAGCATTCGGGCTCCGTGCTCGCTTCGCTCGCACCAAGCCCTGCAAATCCCTAATGCATCCGAGGTGAAACCAAACTTGAGAGACCAATATGAACACTTACATCTATTCTACATACAAATGTTAGCCAAATGAATCAGGTTTTGATAAACTCGCAGCATAACATGGAGGTTTTTGGTGATGAGACTTTGTATGTTGGAAATTCAATCAACAAGCAAAAATCATAAACCATAAACCTTAAACCATAGA
>CAZIQX010000279.1:0-3105 GCA_964541325.1 uncultured Chitinophagales bacterium
CACAAAATACTATTCATTCATTTTGATACGGAAGAAAAAATCGAACACACTTTTCCTGAGTTTCTATTAAACGACACTAAACACATTAGCCGAATTCAACGAGACGATGCCTTAAACAACAATTTATGGATTACCTCCGAAAATGGTTTGATGTATTACGAACCCGAAACCAAACGTCGTCGTTATTTTTCAACCAAAGACGGCTTACCCAATAATTTCATCTATGGATTATTAACGGATTCGCAAGGCAACTTGTGGTTATCATCTAACAAGGGTTTAAGTAAAGCAACGATATCATTGGATCAAGAGAATCTGCCTTTGCTTACGTTTAAAAACTACACCGTAAAAGATGGTTTGCAAAGCAACGAATTTAACAGCTTTGGGTACCATAAAGATGAAAAAGGCGTGTTTTGGTTTTCAGGGGTTGGTGGAATTAACTGGTTTCATCCCGATTCCATAAAAACAGACGAACAAACACCAACTCCGGTTATTCAAGGAGTGCGTGTTTATAATGAACTCCTACAAACCGATACTTCGTTTCATTACAAAAAAAACTACACCTTACGTTATGAAGAATCCGATTTTTCGATTGAGTTTTCAGGAATCACCTATCGAAGATCAGATGAAGTTCAGTATGCCTATCAGTTGGTTGGGCAAGATTCTGACTGGATTTTATCAGGACGTGAAACCCGAGCGCGCTACACGAATTTGAGTCCGGGCGTGTACCCTTTTTTGGTAAAAGCAGCCAATTATGACGGAGTTTGGAGCGAACCGTTAACCATTTGGATTACTATTTTGGCTCCTTTTTGGCTTCAATCGTGGTTTTTAGTGTGTTGCGGGTTTTTGTTTATTGGATTCATTTATGCAAACGTTCGGTATTTATCCACACGGAAATACAAAAAACTCTTGGTGGAATTGGAGAAACGTGAAATGATTAATCATGAACGCGCTCGAATTGCGCAGGATTTACACGATGAACTTGGGGCAAATCTGACTCAAATTTCGTTGCTGAGTGAGTTGGTTCAACGTGAGATTCAATCGGCGGGAAAAACATCCACTCCACTCAAAAAAGTGGCAGAAGCAGCCAAAACCGGGGTTACCAATCTTTCTGAAATTGTGTGGTCGCTGAATCCCAAAAACGACAGTTTGGAAAATGTGGTAGCCTATATTCAGGAATACGCTGATGGTTATTTTAACGGAACTTCTATTCGGGTTTTGTTTGATATTGATGAACAATTTCCGGCACTTGCGGTGAGTTCCGATGTGCGTCATGCCTTGTTAATGACCATCAAAGAATGTTTAAATAATGCGCTCAAATATTCACAAGCGCATACTATTTGGATTCATATTCACGCAGAAAACCAGAAATTAATTATTGTGATTCAGGATAATGGAATCGGATTTTCCGTACATGAAATGATGGGCAAAGGCAATGGATTATTTCATCAGTTAAATCGATTGAAAGCATACAATGGTGAAGTACACATAGATTCCGAACCGGGCAAAGGCTGCGAAACACGAATTGTGTTGCGATTGGGTGATTGAGGAATCGACTAATTATAGATTAACTTTAAAAAGTTTACCAAGTTCAAACCTCTAGTTATCAAATTGAAACAAAACGATACAACCTCGCTTGATGGCAACCCTAATCGAATCGGCTAAAATTTCAGAATCGGTATTTATTATCATTCTTTCAACAAGGTTTCGGCTAGATTATATCTTCCTCTCTCAAAATGCATCAAATGGGTTATTGCTTGGCAACTTGTTTTCGCTGATTTTAGTCCGATGAAAACACGCATCTCCATAGTTGAAGACAATCCCGGCATTCGTGAAAGTCTTTCCATGCTTATTGAATCAACCGAAGCTTTTGAACTGCTCAAAGCATATCCCAATGCCGAGTTGGCTATGGATGATATCATAAACAACACTCCGGATATCATTTTGATGGACATCAACCTTCCGAATCGTTCCGGAATTGATTGTACTGTTTTTGTAAAAGAACACTGCCCGAATGTTCAAATTCTCATTCAAACGGTATATGAAGATGCCGATCTTGTATTTAATGCGCTGCGAGCTGGCGCAACCGGCTACATGCTTAAACGAAGTTCACCCTCAGAATTATTGGAAGCCATCCACGATTGCATGAATGGAGGCGCTCCCATGAGCAGTGCTATTGCCCGAAAGGTGGTACAATCGTTTCATACTCCTATTTTAAAACCCGACCCAACCGCTGAACTGAGTCCACGTGAAGAAGAAGTGCTGCAATTATTGGCTAAAGGATTTAGAAACAAGGAAATTGCTGAGCAACTGTTTATTAGTGTTGAAACCGTACGCCGGCATGTTCATGTAATCTACTCTAAACTTCATGTGCGTTCACGAACCGAAGCTGTACTTAAGTATTTAGGGTCTGTCTGATTGGCCGATTTACAACAATTTGACGACCTACATTCAACCTCTGAAACCTAGACCTCTGTTTTTACTGATTTTAAGAAACTCACAGTAAGTATAACATAACGGTCTTTACTCCTATTGAATTTCATTTTTTTGCTCCCCGCTTAGGAAAACAATCCATCCCAACCTTAACATGATGTTACTTTAGCGTTGTTTAAACGCTTTACCTATTTTTGAGTATGGAAAAAAAACAATGGATTATCTTGGGAATCATCACACTCCTATCTGTTGGGGCAGGGTTCGTGTATACGTTTCTTAAGAACGCACAAAAAAATCCTACAGAAACGACCTTTATTCGATTGCTACCTGTACAATCGCAAACCATTGAGTGGGAATTTGCAGCCGATTCAACCCTTCAGGAATCTTACACCATGTTTTGTTCACCACTTACATTAAAACCCGATAATACGCTCGATTTTTCAGTGGTTTTCCCAAAATCGCCCTTAGTATTGGAAACGGTACTTGGTTCACAATTAGGTAGAGAGGTGTTCCAAATTTCCTGGCAGCACATTAACTCAAGTGACACCCTACAATTCAGCGGCATTGATATGTCGAAATTTAATCCGTTTGAGCCATTTCGTTTTTATTTTGTGTACGAATACGACGCCGGTTTCAGAGCGCGTCACACCATTGAATTTGAACTGAAATGAAACG
>CAZIQX010000280.1:0-3061 GCA_964541325.1 uncultured Chitinophagales bacterium
CGTTTCAGCAACAGAAGGAATTGAAACCTTGGAGTCGAATAGTAGGAAAGGAAGCTCCTTTGTAATTCTGCGCTTAAAACCGGGAACAAACATTCGCAAAACGGAGCTGAAAGTACGTGAAAGCATCGATCGGATTCGTTCTCAAATTCCACGCGAAGCCAACGAGCCTATCATCTTTCAATTCGATCCGGAAAATCGTCCAATCATGCGTTTAAGTGTTCAGGCTTCAAATCGTGGCCTGGACGAACTTAGAAACCTGTCAGTTGAATTTGTTGAGCCTCGTTTTGAACGCCTGAATGGGGTTGCGGCGGCTGATACGCGGGGCAGTTTAGAGCGAACAATCTACGTGAATGTGGATCAGGAAAAACTGACACTTCACAAACTGCTTCCTATTAATATTGAAAACGCAATACGATCAAATAATGTGCAGATACCGGTTGGAAATGTTGCCGGAAAAAATCAAAGTTTAGGTGTAAGGGCAATTTCCATGTACACCGATGTGGAGCAAATTCGTCAAACCATCGTGTCGGTTTCTCCTGCTGGAATTCCGGTTCGTGTGCGCGATGTTGCCGATGTGGATGATGGATTTGCACAAATTACATCGCTAGTTGAGGTGAACGGCAAAAACTCAGTTACGATTGATATCCAAAAGCAATCTGATGCCAATACACTCGATGTAACTCAAGCTGTTGAAAATGCCATCCCGGAAATTGAAGCCCAATTACCTGAAGGGGTCAATATTACGGTATTAAGAAACTCAGGTGGATTTATTGAAACCTCAGTTCAAAATTTGGCCAATTCAGCAGTTCAAGCCTTGGTGGTGGTAGTTATTATTTTAGTGATTTTTATGGGAGGATGGCGCATTGCACTCATCGTAGCTACTAGTATTCCAATTTCTATGACGGCAACATTTGCGGTGATGTACTTCGCTGGATTAACCCTGAATATTTTTTCGATAACCGGTTTAGCCTTGGCGATTGGGATGTTGGTAGATAATTCTATTGTGGTTTCTGAAAGCATTGCTGCAAAACTCGAAGAAGGCATGAGTAGAATGCAGGCGGCTATTTCCGGAACCAATGAAGTAATTGGTGCCTTAGTGGGAGCTACCTTAACCACGCTTGGCGTTTTTGTGCCCATGCTCGGACTTACCGGTTTTACCGGAGTTGTGGCTAAAGATCTTGCGCTTACCATTTGTATTGCAATTTTAATCTCTTTTATTGCTTCTATTGTTCTGATTCCTGTTTTAGCATCACTTTTTATGAATGTAACGGCATTTGAGTCGCGCGGGAAAGTGTTTAAAGCTATGCATAAACTCGAGCGTGGTTATGGAAAAGTGTTGGGATGGTTATTATTTAATAAACGGTATTCGGTAATCGGCGTGGTTGCAATTCTAGTTGGCTCCTACTTTTTGTTTAAGTCTATTCCGGGGGGATTCTTTCCTGAGGGTGATTCGGGTGAGCTCGATATCGATATTACCTTGCCCACAGGTACAAAATTGGCAACAACGGCTTCAGTGATTCGTGAGTTTTCAGAAATTGTGATGAAAAATCCCGATGTGAAAAACGTGGTTACATCTATAGGTCAACGTAGATGGTCGCAGGAAACCAATCGTGGCGAAATTGCTGTAACTCTGGTTGATAAAGATCAACGCAAAAAGTCAAGCCAAGAATACGCTATGATGTACCGCAAGATGCTCGAAAAGCCTGGCGTTGATGTGGATGTTGACGTGGAAGGTGGCGCAGGCTTCCGTGGTGGCTGGGGCGGTGGCGGTGGAATCCGAGTTTCCTTATTTGGTTCTGATATTCAGGTACTTCAGGCTCTATCAGATAAAATCGAATCAATCGTAGTGCAGGATTCTAATGTGATTAATGTGACCAACCCTCGTGTTGATCCAACTCCTGAATTACACTTTATTGCTGACAGACAACGACTTGCGCGCATGGGTTCAAGTTTAAGTGAAGTGGCAAATGCCATTAAAACCCAAACACGCGGAACCCAAGTGGGAGAGTTTCGCGCCGGCGGACGTGAGATACCCATAGAAGTACGAACGGGTGAAACAGCCATAAAAGGCAGAGATGATTTAGACCGAATTTCAGTATTTCAGTCAGGTGATATTCGCGTACCGGTTGCTGCAGTGGGGGATTTTGAACCTTATCAGGGAATAGACCGAATTTCGCGAAGAGATCGTGAAACACTAATGGATGTTTCTATTCAGGTAAAGGGAAATCCTATAGAGTACAACAAAAAAATTGCTGAGATTATGGCAACGCAAGTTCCGATGCCGGATGGTTATCGTTATCAACTAACAGGATCGAATCGTGATGCTCAACAAAGTAATTCCGAATTGTTGTTGGCTTTATTAACAGCTCTTGCCCTCACCTACATGATTATGGCATCTCAGTTTGAAAACTTCAGAGATCCATTTGTAGTGATGTTTACGATTCCATTGGCCTTTTTTGGATCTTTAGTGCTGCTTTCCATCACGGGAACACCACTTTCTGTGCCTGCATCTATCGGAATTGTATTGTTGATAGGAATTGTAGTAAATAATGGAATTGTATTGATTGATTACATTCATCAATACACCGAACAGGCAAAAACAGACCTTGAATTTTTAGAACGTTTTATTAAAGCCGCTCAGCGTAGAATGCGACCAATTATCTTAACGGCTCTAACTACAATTTGTTCAATGATTCCCTTGGCTTTAGAAATGGGTTCCGGTTCTGAGACCTGGAGTCCGCTTGCGCGTTCCGTAATTGGTGGACTTATGTTTTCATCAATTTTAAGTCTGTTTTTAGTTCCTTCGTTTACGCTATTACTCTCTAAAACCCGCAGAGATAAAGTAAAGCGAGTTAAAGCAGCTATGATGCTGGAAGAACAGCTGTAAGAATGAAGTGCGAATACAGATCAATTGTTTAAAAGCCTAATTCTACATTGATTGGGGCTTTTTTTTGGGGGAATAGGAAATGGGTAATGAGCGGTTGATTAAAAACGAAAACACGAAAATCCCTTCGTTGATGGCACGTATAGAAATCAGATGTAAAATTCAGAGTTGTGAAGT
>CAZIQX010000281.1:0-3054 GCA_964541325.1 uncultured Chitinophagales bacterium
GGTAAAACCTACTTATGTCGCAGGCGTCTTCGCCTGTGACCATACCCATAGACGAAGACGTCCGTGGGTATAAAGTACATTTATACAAGGTTCTTTTTATATTGCGCGGAATTATCAACGGATTAATTAAGCGCAATGAAATATGTGGTTCTCCTGTGGGTGGGATTAATGATTATCGTGGGGTGTTCTTCAGCCCCAAAAACCAGTATGAAGTCGGATGGTTTACCGCAGGTTGCACGAGAATTTCGTTCTGCATGGGTTGCAACGGTAGCTAATATCAATTGGCCTTCTCGTGCGGGCTTACCGGTTGATTCCCAAAAAATAGAAGCCCTTGCCATTTTGGACTCCATGAAATCCATGCGCATGAATGCGGTTTTATTTCAAGCTCGTCCACAAGCCGATGCTTTGTATCCCAGTGAGTTAGAGCCTTGGAGCTATTATCTTTCCGGAGAGCAGGGTAAAGCTCCTGAACCGTTTTATGATCCACTTCAGTTTTGGATTGATGCCGCACATGAACGTGGGTTAGATTTACACGTGTGGGTGAATCCGTATCGCGCACATCACACTGCTGGCGGACCCGTTTCTGAGTTTTCCGTAGTTAATCGTTTTCCTGAAGTTGTTCATGCCTTATCGAGTGGTTACTATTGGTTTGAACCCACACATCCTACCACACAAGACCATGCTTTTGCCGTAGTGATGGATATTTTGAAACGCTACGATGTAGATGGTATTCACATGGATGATTACTTTTATCCCTATCCCAGTTATCATGATGAAGATTTTCCCGACGAAAGATCGTATCAACACTATCTTAAAACAGGGGGAAAGCATTCTAAAGGTGATTGGAGGCGTGATGCGGTGAACACCTTTGTTAAACGTCTCTACGATGGGATTAAACGCGAAAAACCGTGGGTGCAATTTGGGGTTTCACCCTTTGGAATTTGGCGTCCGGGTAATCCACCTTCCATTCAAGGTTTCGATCAATATGATAAACTTTATGCCGATGTAAAATTGTGGTTGGAACAAGGTTGGATGGATTATTTAGCTCCGCAATTGTATTGGCCGATTAATCAAGTTCCACAAAGTTTTCCTGTTTTGTTGGGTTGGTGGGATGACGTAAATCCTAAACGAAGACACGTATGGCCTGGTGTAAGTGTTGGACGTTTTGAGGGAGAAAAACGAGTGGATGAAACCCTCAATCAAATTATGATTACACGAGGTATGATAGCCGATTCTCCGGGCTTAATTCATTGGTCAATCGGACCCCACATGAAAGATTCTGCATTAGTTCAAGCCCTGAAAAACGGTCCTTATCGCAAACAAGCGCTGATTCCTGCTTCTCCTTGGTTAGATAAAAAAGCTCCACGTGCTCCTGAAACAGTTCATACCACCGAAATGGGGAATTGGGTGACTACCTGGACTCATCCTGAAAAAGATAATCTGAGCAAAGTTATTGTGTTTACCGAATATGCCGGAAAGTGGGATTATCACATTCAACCTGTTTCGGATGAACCCCTTACGTTTTTACTTCAACGAGAAATTTCGGCACCATCGGTTGATTCTTTAACGGAAGCAGTACCGATTACTGAAGTCTTGACAAAGGTAAAACTAAAAGTGGTGGATCGCGCCGGTAATATCAGCGAAGCAAGTCGTTAAAATCGCTTTCAATGGTCGAAGTGTAAATTACGCACGCATTTCTTCGGATATTCCTCAAAAAGTGCTACACTAGATGAAGATAAATCCGTGTTTATGCCTTATAAATCAACCCCATTTTCGCAAACGCACTATCAGTTATTACTTGATTCCGTAACTGATTACATCTACACCGTAACCATACAAAAAGGGGAAGTTGTCGGTACGCGTCATGGTCCGGCCTGTTTTAATGTAACCGGATATACACAGGAGGAGCTCGAAGCCGATGATGACCTTTGGTTTACCATGGTGCATGAAGGTGACAAAAAGGTAGTTTTGGAGCAAGCCGCATTAGCTCGAATTGGCAAAACGGTAAAAGAAATTGAACATCGCATCATTCATAAAAATGGAAGCGTTCGGTGGGTTCGAAACACCATTGTGGTACGTTTTGATGAAAACAACAAGACTGAAGTCATTGGATATGATGGACTTATACGCGATATCACCGACCGTAAATCCGCCGAAGAAGCGCTTAGAAACTCCGAGCAACGGTATCGACATTTACTAAACTCAGTTACGGATTATATCTACACGGTTCACGTCTCCAAAGGAAAAGCCATTCGAACCGAACATGGTCCGGCTTGTGTACGGGTAACCGGCTATACGTCGGAAGATTATCAAAAAGATGAAGAATTATGGTATCGCATGATTTGGGAATCCGACCGGAAAGATGTGGTACGATACGCAAACAGAGCCTTAAAAGGGGAACAAGTTCAACCGATTGAACACCGTATTGTGCATAAAGATGGTTCGATTCGTTGGGTGAGAAACACTATTGTTCTACGAAAAGACGCTTTAGGACAAGTAATTGCCTATGATGGGTTAATAAGTGACATCACCGATCGAAAAAAAGCTGAAGAGTTAGCCGCTTACCAAAAAGAGCAACTGATTCAAGCCGAAAAAATGGTGACGTTAGGAATTTTAGTCTCCGGTGTGGCGCATGAAATCAACAATCCTAACAATTTTATCATGCTGAATGCGCGGCTTTTACAAAAAATATGGTCAGAGAATGAGCCGTATTTGGATCAGATTGTAAAAGAAAAAGGGCATATCTATCTGGCCGGACTCGAATATCCCACCGAAAGAGAACAAATTCATCGTTTAATTCAAGCGGTAGTTGAGGGTGGACAGCGCATACAAAAGATTGTGACCGGACTCAAAGATTTTGCGCGACAAGACACCGGTGAGATGAGAAGCGGTATTCAGATTAATGAGGTAATTAAACAAGCCGTAGTTATCGTGAATAATTTGATTCAAAAATCAACGGAGCGTTTTACCTTGGATTTGGGGGAAGATTTGCCTGGCATTAAAGGGAATTTTCAAAAACTCGAACAAGTATTGATTAATTTACTCACCAATTCG
>CAZIQX010000282.1:0-3021 GCA_964541325.1 uncultured Chitinophagales bacterium
ACGGCTACGATATCGTTTTAGATTTGGAAAAATCGCAGGGCTCGTATTTAGTTGATGCAAAAACCGGTAAACGCTACCTCGATTTTTTTACCTTTTTTGCATCCAACCCTATAGGTATGAATCACCCTAAAGTGTTGAATCATCCCATTTTAGCCGACCGTTTACGTCATGTAGCCTTTCAAAATCCTTCCAATTCGGATATTTACACTACGTATATGGCTGACTTTGTAGATACATTCAGCCGGGTTGGCATTCCCAAGCATCTTCCTTATACCTTTTTTGTAGCCGGTGGAGCTTTAGCCGTTGAAAACGCACTCAAGGTTGCCTTCGATTGGAAAGTTCAAAAAAACTTTGCAAAGGGGTATCGAACAGAAAAAGGACACCGAGTGCTACATTTTGAAAAAGCATTTCATGGTCGTTCAGGTTATACCCTGTCCTTAACCAATACTGAGCCTAATAAAATCAAATATTTCCCGAAATTTGATTGGCCACGTATTATTTCTCCGGCTATGCGATTTCCGATGAATGCAACCGTAACTCAACAGGTAATTGCTGAAGAAGAAATGGCTATCAAGCAAGCCGAACGTTATTTTGAACTTTATAAGGATGATATCGCCTGTATTATCGTTGAACCAATTCAAGGTGAAGGTGGCGATCGTCAATTTAGACCCGAATTTCATCAGGCCTTGCGTCGTTTAGCGGATGAACATGAGGCCTTATTGATTTACGATGAGGTTCAAACCGGCGTTGGATTAACCGGAAAATTTTGGGCACATGAACATTATGTGAATCCCGACATCATCGCCTTTGGAAAAAAAGCTCAGGTTTGTGGAATTTTAGCCGGCACCCGAATTGATGATGTTCCTACTAACTGTTTTCATCATTCTTCTCGAATCAATTCAACTTGGGGCGGTAATTTGGTTGATATGGTTCGTTTTCAGGCGTATTTAGAAGTTATCGAAGAAGAAAAACTGGTTGAGAATGCCGCTAATATCGGGGCTTATTTGAAATCACAACTCGAAGATATCACCGACCGACACGAACATTTAAGCAATCCTCGAGGAAAAGGGTTAATGTGTGCCTTCGACTTTCCCGATGCTCATTCAAGAAAAGCCTTTATCAACGAATGTTTTGATGATGGTTTAATGATTTTACCTTGCGGTACCCATTCGGTGAGATTTCGTCCACCTTTGAATGTAAGTAAAACAGAAATTGATTTAGGTTTAGAAATTATTGAAGGCGCCTACAAAAAGGCTCTTCGAAAGTGCCCGGTAGTTTCTAAAAAAGCGGAAAAAGCAGCTGAGAAAATCGCTGATGTAAAATCAGATTGATGACTCGTTTTGTGATAATCGTAAAAGCTGCTTGATATTTCATGCAGCTTTTTTTTAACCATGGCAACGATTTGAGATTCTGATTACGTATTCTTTGCAGAACTAACCTAATACGCTTATAAACGAATTAATGGAACAATTAATGAAACACATTAGCCTATTCAGTTTAATCTTGATTGGTTTTTTAGCCATATCAGCGTGTAAAGCGGATAAAATGGAAGTGCAAACAGAACCTGTTCCATTCAAATTATCAGCGACACAAGCTGAATTTATTTCGGAGGCCAATCATTTTGGAATTAACTTATTTAACTACGTAGCGATGGGTTCTAGGGAGAACATGATGCTTTCGCCGATTTCTGTCCATGTAGCTTTGAGCATGTTACTGAACGGTTCAGCTGGAGAAACTAAGGCACAAATTCAGGAAATGCTTGGTTTTGAGTCCAACTTAAGTATCCAAGATATCAATCAGGCCTATACAGATTTGCGTTTGCAGCTACTAAAGGCCGACAATCGTGTACAACTGAGTTTAGCGAATGCTGTTTTTTCTCGTCAAGGGTTTCCTGTCAAGCAGACCTTTATTGATGCCATGAAAAATGAATTTCACGCTACTGTTGAATCATTAGATTTTAATTCAGCTAGCAGTTTATCACGTATCAATAATTGGGCATCAGATAATACAAACGGTAAAATTCCCAAGGTTTTGGATGAATTACATCCCGAGTCTGTACTTATTTTGATGAATGCATTGTATTTCAAAGGGATATGGAGTACAGAATTTGTGAAAAGTGAAACCAAATCCTTGCCTTTTCATTTGAATGAAACGATAACTGTTCAGGTTCCGACTATGTCGAGCGAAATCCAAGCCAAAGTAGTGAATGCCCCTACGTTTACAGCAGTTGAAATTCCATATGGACGCAAGAACTTTACAATGGTGGTTCTGATCCCTAAATCACAACTTTCAGAAGAAAATTCATTGCTTGAAGCGGTAGGACTTACGCCTGATTCGTGGTTAACGCTTACGGCTGAACTTAACGCGCAAGAAAGTTGGCAAACAATTCAACTATTTTTACCCAAATTTAAATTCAGTTTTGAACAAGAATTGAATGATGCTTTAGCCCATTTGGGTATGCGTGATGCTTTTAGTCCATCCCTTGCGGATTTATCAGAAATTACTAATCAGCAATTGTTGTTTGTTTCTTTAGTAAAACAAAATACGTTTGTGGAAACCAATGAGGAGGGTACTGAAGCCGCAGCAGTAACCACAATTGATATTCGAGTAACCTCTGTACCGGATGGGCCGCCAACGATTCGTGTTGATCGTCCGTTTTTATTTGGTATTCGCGAACAAACTTCCAATTCATTGTTGTTTATGGGTCAGGTTGTTAATCCTTTAGAATAGGTTTTGACTGCCAAATCACTTTTTTAGGAGTCATGTAATGAATTGCAAGCTTATGGTTTGTACTAGTAAGTGACTCTCCACGAGCGTAACTGGGTAAACGTATATAGTTTGTGCGGAAGTTTTTTTGGATGTTCTCGGTTTAGGAGTTGGAAATAAATCTACCACGAACGTGGATATATATCTACCACGGACGTGGACGTCCGCGGTATAAAAGTAAGCGAGAAATCTACCACAGGCGTGGACGTCCGAGGTATAAAAGTAAGCGAGAAATCTACCACAGACGTGGACGTC
>CAZIQX010000283.1:0-220 GCA_964541325.1 uncultured Chitinophagales bacterium
GAAAAGCTAGGTCTATCGAGAGCAGATTCCACTTAAACAAATAAAACATCACCCCAACCAAGAACGTGGTATCCTTCGAATAGACGAGGTGACTCTATATGACACTATCCGTCTCATACTTAATCATGCGGGTAGTTATTCAAAAAGTGTGTCTATTAGCTCTATTGCTAAACTCATAATTACTGCTAGTTTGAACACACTTTGGATGATAATTGTATTT
>CAZIQX010000283.1:230-1151 GCA_964541325.1 uncultured Chitinophagales bacterium
AATCATTTCATCACTGTGCACCTTTATGGTTTAAGTAATGCTCTCTTGCTATTGCTATCGCCTTATGCAACTTAATACTAAGTAATTCCTTATCTGGTAATTGTGTGTAGTATTGGGCTACTTTAATATTTGAATCTTCTAGCATCAAATACTCAATATGTTCTGTATTGCCTTCACTGCAAAGAATTAATCCAATTGGTGACTCTTCCCCTTGTTTACGCTCATTTGTGTTCAAGTAACGTAAATACAATAACATTTGACCTTCATGTTCGGGCTTGAACTTTCCTAGTTTTAAATCAATTGCTACGAGTCTTCTTAGTCAACGATGATAAAATAAGAGATCGATAAAATAGTCAGTTGAATCGATAGTAAGACGTTTTTGTCTTTCAAGAAATGCAAAATCGTTTCCCATTTCTCTAATAAATACTTGCAGATTCATCAAAATTGCGTCTTCCAATCTTTTTCTGAATAGGTATCTGTTAAACCAATTGCATCTAAAAAATAATTGCTGCGAAAAACCACATCCGGTGTTAAAATGTTAGTTTGTTCAATTTCTGATAATTCTTTTTGAATTAATTCTTCTGGCTTTCGACTTAATGCTGTTCTTTCATAAAACAAGCCATCAATCTTTTCATCAAGTGTTCGAGTATCCCAACGCTCAATTCGAGTCATCTCTATATAAAACTTACGCTTAAGAGAGTCTTCAATACTCATTAATGAGCGTAAATGAGTCCATGTTAACTGTGTACGCACCGCGTACATAATTTCATCTTCTGAAAAAGTGTACGCAGCGCGTTCACATTGTTGTAATTTTGATGTACTCCAACCTTTACCGAATTGTTTGGTTAACTCTATTGATAACTTTTTTAGGATTTCTTTCCCGTATTCTGCACGCTGATTGAAAAGCACATCTTCTTTAAT
>CAZIQX010000283.1:1161-3015 GCA_964541325.1 uncultured Chitinophagales bacterium
TTTAATTCGCATACCAACCTGCCAATGCATCATACATATTTCAGCATTTAGAGTGGTTGCTAATCGCTGTTTACCTGTTTGAATTATGTTATGAATATCGATGAATAGCGTCGTTTCATTAGTGTTTTCTGATTGAATCATAAATCGAATTCCGAATTTCTTTTTTTCTGTTATAACTAGAAAATATGCGGAACAAGTTTACTCGTCAAATCATAACACTGAATTAACAGAATTAAAATTATTATTGCTCTTTTAAGTAGTAATTGAAATATGTGTGTCTTAAAAAACAAAAACGCATGAGTGCAGGATGAACTTTACGTTAATTTATATCTGAATAAGGAATAGAAATAATACACTATCACCCTTTTTCATCAGACTTAATTAAGTCATTATAAATATCATCTTCGGGAGAATTCCAAAACTCAAAATGACTATAGTCCTCTCCAAATTTCCTGTCATTATTACTGGAAAAGCTATTAATTAGTGATTCAAGTGCAAAAACAATTACATCTTCCTTTGGCAGGCCGCTTAATCGTTCAGCCTTATCTAGCAATGAATCTGGTATGTCAACAACTGTTTTCATAGCTCAACTTTAATTGAATTTGATTTGATTTGCAAGAAACACTTTTAATTGCTACACATTGGAGCGCACAGGTGCAAGAGGAAGCCACTTTTTTTATGCTATTTGTTGTATACGTGTTTTTCATATCGTTTCCTCCCTTGCTTAGCGTTTGGTTTGTTGGTTGGCTTGTCGGCGAGCTTTGCGCTCGGCAATCTTATCGCGAAGTTGTTGGCACAGGGTACTATAACTCTTCTATACTTCGAATACCCTCAAAGCGAACAGGTTTAATCAGCAATTTTTTTTCTGCTAGTCCAAGAAATGTTCTTGTAAAGCCCTCAAATCAACTCATTTAAGTCATTCTTTGATAAAAACCTCAGGTTTACTCAATCCTCCTATCATTTCATACCTTTTTACAGTTACTTTTGCTTTATTTCGTTTCACACACATCTGCATGAATTACTGACTGATATTTCTGTGTATGAAACCCATTCTAGGCCTTCTTCTTATTTTTGTGTTAACCTATTGTGACAAAACCTCTCCCACAACGTTCCCCGAGTCCCCCTTTGGTAAACGAGTGTTTGTGTTTTCTGATTCCATGAATCCTACTCGCGTTCAGGCATTTATCGATAGCCTAGCGACTTTGCAAGACCATAAAGACCGCGAATTTGGTCCAAATCGGTTTGCGTTGCTTTTTAAGCCCGGTAATTACAATCTAGACGTCTATGCCGGATATTACACATCTGTAATTGGTTTAGGTAAGATGCCATCTGATGTCAGCATTACCGGAAGGGTGGAATCACGTGAGGTGCGTCAATCTTCGTTATCCAATTTTTGGAGAAGCGCCGAAAACCTAACGGTAATTCCTAAAGGTGGGAAAAACTATTGGGTGGCTTCTCAGGCATCGCCTCTGCGACGTTTACATATTAAAGGCGACCTTGGTCTTGCAAAAAGTGGCTATACAAGCGGTGGTTTTATAGCCAATTCAGTGGTTGACGGTGCAATCACATCCGGTTCGCAGCAACAGTTTTTTACTCGTAACAGTAATATCGGTTTTTGGGATGGCGCTGTTTGGAATATGATGTTTCTCGGTGTTAAAAACGCACCTCAAGAATCCTGGCCTAAACCTCCTTATACAACATTAGCATCAACACCCTTAATCAGAGAAAAGCCGTTTTGGTTTGTTGATGAAAAAGGTGATTACAAAATTTTTGTACCTGATGCACGTACCGACGCACAAGGCCCCGATTGGATTAATGGAAATCAACAAGGTAAAACGATTGATTTTTCTGACG
>CAZIQX010000284.1:0-283 GCA_964541325.1 uncultured Chitinophagales bacterium
TACATAGAACTTGCCTTGTTCCGGATTCATGATAGAACGTATGGGTATGTTGAGTGTAGCCAAATGAGCTTCAATTGCATTGGATCGATCAATTAATTTATCCTTAAAAAACTCATATCCTTTAACGGTTTCTGGTTTTAACCCTTCTTTATTGATTTTATTGAGCAATTTTTCTGCATCAAAAAAATTAGCTACAGGAATAATCCAATACGTAGCATAAGCCGATTTCAGCTCATTAAAACGAAGACGTTCGTAGAACACTTTAAGAGAATCATCCGAAATC
>CAZIQX010000284.1:293-2966 GCA_964541325.1 uncultured Chitinophagales bacterium
CTCCGGAATGGGCATTGTTTTGATGGAGTCCTGAACCCGACCTGCCTTATAGAAAAAGGTCAAAAAATCGCGTTCAAATTGTACCGCTGTTGATGTTAACATATTTGAATTTCGAGCGTCTTCTGCTATCACCTGATATTTTAAGGCTCTACCAACTGAAACTATCGTTCTTTTTTTGGCCTCAGAAAGTGGGAGTTCCGGCAACCAACGAATGTAATCAGCGGCTGTAAACACTCGTTTTTCACCATTAAACTCATATTCAATAAGAGGGTCATTCGGTTGAATATCTTGTTCAACAAGAAAAGAAGTTTCTACATCAACTTGTGCAACCGGAATGATTTTACCGACATTTTTAAAACCAGGAATTTGAACAATTCGGTTAAATAGTTTTCTGATGTTACTTTCATTTATTTGAGCGTTCGCCTTGTTCATGTAATCGAGAATGAAAGCATCAGCTTCCAAATGAAATATGCGTTCTTTTACTTTATAAGCCACTTTTTTTTCGCGCTCCATGTACTGTTGCTCCGTTATCATGGGACTGTACTCGGCATTTTCAACACGAATTATGTAAAATCCTTGTCGTGTGCGAAACGGTTCAGAAATTTTGTTATAGGGCAATGACCATGCTTTTTCAGCAAAATGAGGATCAGTATCGAAATAGGTGACTTTTCCAATAAAGCCTGCAGTTGAGTCATATGGTGATAGTCCATATAACTCATTAGCTAAATCAATAAAATCTTCTCCTGCTTGAATGCGCTTGTAGTAAGAATTCGCATCATCTTCGTTAACAAAATACAATTGACGCACATACAAGTCTTTTTGAGATCTGAAAAAAGCCGTTCTTTTTTGTGCCTCATTGGGTTCAGGAATATGTTGATACACTGTTTGCTGAATCCATTTTCGATTTAATGCACGATCTTCTTTTAGTGTTCTAAAGCGTTCCGTTAATGAATCATCCAAACCCATTTCGGTTGCATATTGTTCAAGTAAACTTAAATTTATCAGCTCATCAAGCTGTCGATATCGTTGTTCAGGGCTATCCGGCAGGCCTAATCGCGAAATACTTCGCACATAAAATTCTTCAAAGAATTCCGACGAAATGGCGAATTCATTAACCGTAGCAACGGTTTTTCCAAGATCTAAATCGTTTTCAAACGAAGTAGAACAGGATATAAGGAGTAAAAAAAATCCCGGCAGGTAAGCCTTACCGGGATTCAAAAAATGGAAAAACTTCATGCTAGAAATATACTCTGAAATCAATCATTCGGGCATAACCTAAATTATTGAAGGGTACATAAGCGGCATCAACACCAACACGAAAACCACTGGTAAATTTGGTTTCTAAACCTGCGCCAAATGTCCAATGTGAATCCACGTCATCTGAGTTGAAATCACGTGCTAAACCAAAATCTTTATACCCCGAGCGCAACACAAAATGGGTTGAATTGGTCATGAATCTAAATTCTGTTCCAAAATCAGCATTTAAGTGTTGATCGTTGGTTTGGTCGGATTCGGCTAACACATCCCACTGCATATACCGTGTTTTAACTACAGGAACGGCGATACCAAATTTGAATTGTATAGGAATAGCCCATTCACTTAAATAATAGTTCACAGGTACCTGCTCGGTGTTGTTACTATTATTGGGAAACGGATCAATAAAGATTTGTGTATTTACACCATCTAAGCGCATCGTTCCGCCAAAATTTGAGAGGCGCGCACCTAAACGAATTCCATTCCAATAATCAGTAACCAATGTAAAACCGATATCAAGAGCCATAGTGCTAGCCACCATATCCCAAATACGTTGACGCACATACTTCACTGTACCGCCAATGTAAAACTGAGTGGTTAATGGTTGGGCGTAAGATAAACCTACAACCATATCTGATGGACGAAACTTTTCGCCGGTACCTTCTTGCAAATCAACGGTGGTTACATCCATAGAACCGTAATCAACCATTGCATAACTTAAACCCAAAACACCTGTATTGCTAATTGGAAGTGTTAAGGCAAAGGCATTGTACGAAATTCCGGCAAACCAGTCGTAGTTGGTAAACATGACAGAACCTCTTTCCGGAAAGCGTTCATCAGAAATTGCAATTCCCGATGGATTCCAAAATAAGGCATCGGCACCATTGGCTTTGGCTGTAAATGCATCACCTAATGCTGTTGCACGTGCTCCTGTTCCTAGGGTTAAGAATGGCGCTGCTGTAGTTCCTACTTTACTCTGAGCTACAAGAAGTTGTGGCATACTTACTGCTAAAACGGCAAGACTAAGTAAGATTTTATTGAATAACGTTTTCATACTTTGTTCCTCCTTACTTAATCAATGCAAATTTGCCGATTTTCTCACCAATTCCAGGTGCGTTTACGTGGAAAATATAGACCCCGTAAGCCACATCCTGATTGTCTTTATTGAGTAAATCCCAATATTCCGTTCCGTTATTTGCCGCAGCATTTCGTTCAATTCTTCGGATAACTTCCCCACGAACATTATAAATGGTAATGGTACATTGTGCCGGTAAGTGATTAAACATGATGCGCCGTTCCGCGCGAGCTAATCCGGTTTGTGTGGCCGTTTTTACTTCAAGCACGTTAGTTCCGATATAGGGATTAGGCACTACTTTAATTTTATCCAACTCTGATTTTGCCATTTCTTGATCAAATGAT
>CAZIQX010000285.1:0-2940 GCA_964541325.1 uncultured Chitinophagales bacterium
ACACATTCCAAATACTTACACGAATTTTCCCGGCTTTGCCTAAATCGTAGCGTATTTGGGTTGTCGGGTTAAATGGATTTGGATAAACCGCATGCAACTTAACCTGTTTGCTTATCGCTTTCGTTTCCTCTGTGGATGAATCAATCACCAATTCCCCTTCCAAATTGTACCAACCACTTCGGAAAGGTTCACCCACAGCAGACTCGAAATTAATATTAAATCCGGGATTTCCAAAGGCATCCTTTACCCCCATCCACTCTCCCGGTATCATCACATTGGAATAATAAGCCGTTCCCGATACAATGAAGGTAAAAAAGCGAAATAGAAAATCTTGCTCATTTTGCATCTGTAATGCTGATTTAGCTAATGCGATTTCTATACCTCGTTTTTCGCCTGCGGAGAAATCAACCGAATAACGAAAACTGTTTAATGGTAACGCTGCAGGAATAGTGGGTCCTTCAATAACCGTTAGTCCATTGGGCTGTAAGGCATTAAATCGAACACCACCGGAATCGGGTAATGAATAATTAACAACGGATGCATCCAAGGTTCCGGTTGCAGCACTGAGAAAACTCATTCCAAAATCAACCTCCATGGCATAGCGTGTATTGGCGTTTTTGGTATCGGCAGGATTTAAAAACCCGGTAGCACCTTCTGTTTTTCCAATTGCTGTACCGGCGGGCAACCCGGTTAATGTGTTGGCATCCAATACAAATCCAATACCATCACCATCACCGATTTTAAATTTCCCTTCAATGCCTATATAAAGTGTATCGTTATCAAAACCGGCATAAACAGCTTCCACCACTTTATCGGCGCCAAAACCTGTTACCGTTGTCTCTCTTTCCAACAACAAGGTGTAAGCTGTTTCATTAAACTGTCCATCCATTCTAAAAGCAGGCGCTCCAATCGTATCTGCCACAGAAAATGCTAAACGAATGGTATCTGATTGCAAAGCAGGAATCCAGGCTTGCAGCTCATATTCGCCTACTTCGTCCAAAACTAAACCGGATATTGTTCTACGAACGGTATCGTAAGCCTTTAAAACGGGTAAGGTATCCGTTGCAACGAGTTCAGAATTGGGTTTTTGCAACTTGATATTCACCAAAATCGTGTCTGAATTAAAAAAGGATGCACTAGAAATTTCAAACTGTGGATTGATGATTTCTCCAACCAACAAATCGTTTCGAACCGGCATCCACTCCGTTAGGTTGATTTCTTCCTCAAATTCCAATTGATACTCTACAGGAACAAAAACGGCGTATGAATTGGCTTTTGTTCGCACTTGAACACGATTATCCCCAAAAACTTCGATCGTATCTTTCACCGTTCCCGTAATATCGTATAGTTTTTTACCCGACCACTTCGAATGTGCAGTTACCCACACACTTATATCAAATTGATTGGATTTGTTGATCGCTACTAAAGCACCTGTTGAGTCTGCATCCCCTGAACGCTGAATCACCATCACCTCACGTGGGTCATTACTCGCACTTCCGGGCCAAAACGTATCGCCACGAGCCGTTAAAATCTCGTATCCACCGGAGAAAAACCGACTTCTGAGTTTGGTTAACAGAGCGATATCATCTCTTAAACCGTACCAAAATAAATCTTTATACCAAATAGTTGCTGTTCCCGGCAAAGCCATCATGTGCGCATACATTTGTGGCTTAAAGTTGATTACCGGCGAATGACCATCCTGTGAGGGCACATTCAAATAATTATTCCGGTCGAAATCGTGATTATCCACAAAGTTCACAATTCGCTCCCAAGCAACTCCGCCAGCCTGAACCAATCCTCGTCCCTGAATGGTTCGGATATCGTAACCCTGACCCGCATCTGACCAATCTTTGTAGCCAAAACGCAAATTAAAATCAAAAATAGCAATAGGGCTTTCGGTTCCTGAATGGCGATTTAACCAATCTTTGAGTCGGTCGTTGGAGCCGTCGTATAATTCGGCAACGACATATTTACCGCGATTTGCATCGCAATCAGCCCAACGCTTTAAAAATTCAGGATGAATGCCTTTAACAAAATCCACACGAAAACCATCAAAACCGACTTCATCAATTAACCAATTGGCCCAAACGGAAAGCGAATCTCCCATTGGCAAATTGTTTCCGAGTCCGTCGTGCAAAGCAACATCGTACCCAAACCCGTTGGTGTACATTTGGAAGTACCCAAATTGAGCATCAGAATAGAAATCGCCCGTATTTCCGGGATTCACCGCAGCATTGGGGAAGAAAAACTCGTTCCCCTCGCCTACAGGCCAGGCAATTCTGCCTGAACCATAGGTAAGCGGGAAAGCGGTGTAGGTAGAATCATTCACGCCATAAAGCGAACCGCCCTGCGCGGTGTAATACTCTTTGTATTGATTGGGTTCGAGCACCCCTCCTGAACGGTGATTTAAAACGGCATCAGCATAGGCTTTGATTCCTTCTGCTTGTAAAGCTTGAAGCGCACGTTCCAGCATCATTCGGGTTCCATAACGCGTTGGAATAGCCGAGCCTGTTTCAGAGGTGTTGTTTCCACCTGAGGAGTTAAATTCTCCTAAATCATAATAATCATAGGGCGTGTAACCCACATCCAAACCACCGGTTGCACCTTTTGATGGCGGTGGAAACCAAACGGCATCAATTCCCATTTTACCAAAAAACGGTGCGTAATGAGCCAACGAATCGTACCAAACACCGCCCGGAGTAACATCCCAATAAAACCCTTGAAGAATGGTTTTATCCTGAGCATTGCTCGTAATAAAAAAAGGTATAACGAATAGAATACTTGCTAAGACAGCGTAGCGAAACTGCCCTAATCTATTGCCTTGCATAGAGTTAACCTGAAAAATTAGTGTACCCAGAAAGCCACTCACAAAACCAACCAGATGTAAGCGCTTACAATTGGAAGGATGATAGGCTTTTTTCATTGAATTTGAAAAACTTA
>CAZIQX010000286.1:0-372 GCA_964541325.1 uncultured Chitinophagales bacterium
GGATGATTTTAGTTCCATTTGATTGCGTTTCATATCAATATCAACTCCATTGGGATGTGCACCGATAAAACCACCCGGAATTCCATACGATGATTGCATATATGAACCGCTCATTCCGATATAACCCCAGTTTTTGATGTACGAAACCCCTAAAGCGCCACGATAATTTTCTATTCCTGTGTTTTTCAGAACGGTATCAGGAACATGAATATCATTGGCACCTCTTGCTGATGCACTCGAACTAATTACCCAATTGTTTATCGGTTGTTGATACGAAAACCCGACTGCTCTCGACCAATTCACCGTTTCTGTTTGTAAGCTGGTTGTTAAACTGTATGCCTCGCGTAACTTCGTTGCAATAGAGAGATTACA
>CAZIQX010000286.1:382-2892 GCA_964541325.1 uncultured Chitinophagales bacterium
TACGGTTTCGGTTTGTAAGCTTGTGGTTAGTTGATATTTCTTGGGAAGCTGAGTGGGAATAGCCCTGTTCCAAACATTGATAACCCCAGCAAGTGTATTTGAACCAAACTGAAGAGCCTCAGGCCCTCGGTAAATTTCAATCTGATCCGCATTTAAGGGGTCAACGGCAACGGCGTGGTCATTGGATGTTGCTGATAAATCGCCAGTTCTTTGTCCATCTTCTAATATCAATAAGCGATCTCCTCCTAGACCTCTTAAAACCGGACGTGCAGGCGCCGGACCCATAGAACGCATACTCATTCCCGGCTCACCGTCAACGGTCTTAGCAACGGTTATTCCGAGCGAGTTTCTTAGTTTTTCTCCTGAAATTTGATATACCGCTTCACCAACGATACCGGCATTATCATCACGCTTAGCCTGCACAACCACCGTTTCAGATGTTATCGGCTGAGGTGACAATTGAATGGTGATGGTTTTAGTTTCATTAGCTAAGAGTTCAATCTGAATCTCCTTAGACTCATACCCTATTCGAAAAACAGTTAGAACAATAGAGCCTTCGGGCAATTGGTCAAGCTCAAACTCACCTATCTCGTTTGTATAGGTCATTCTATTTAAATCGAGCACAACGATTCGGGCGTAGTCAACCGGTTTACCATTTTCTGCATCTTTAACCACGCCTTTAATAGAACCTATTGGGTGTTTATAAGTGCTATCCAAACTAGCAACAGATGCAAATGACTTTGAATATCCTAATTCAGGAATCCATAAACCGCCTGTATAACAAATAAAATGCAGCAAAAAAAAGGCTGCGTTAATCCACACAGCCCTTTTGGGGGATTTATTCATTCAGAAAATTACATGTTTATTTAGTAAGCAAATTCATGCCTACGTAAGAACTTGTAAATATTATTGCTTAGCAATAGCTGCAGCAGCAGTTACTGTTACAGTGATTGGTTGTGAGCGAAAATCGGAATGATCACCATGCATTAATTTCAGAGTGAAGGTTCCGGTACCGGCTTGTAAACCAACTACATGGAATCTCCATTTTCCATCTTCTTCGTGTTGCTCAAATTCAAAATTTGTACTAGTTGTTTCTAACGAGAGGCTATATTCATCACCTTCGGGAGTAAATTCGTCTCCGTCTTCATCTATAAATACAACTGAAACTAGTCCGGTTTCATCGCCGGCAGGAACTGTAATTGAACCTTGAACGGTTGCGTTTTGATAGGTTACTACATTTACACCTGATTCACGGAGGAAAAAACCTACTGGTTCAGCGTGGTCGTGATCATCATCATGAACGTGGTTGTCGCATGCTTGAAAAGCCATTAAGCCTATCACAGCAAGTAATAGAGATACTTTTTTCATATTCAAATTATTTAAGTGTTTTATTGTTAAAAAGCCAAAGTTCAGACTTGGCGATTGGTTTTTAAGCGAGCTGAGGTGGTGCTCGATTACTGAAGTGCGTTAAAGGTTGGATGGGATTAGATAACGTACCAACTTCAGTTATAAAACACTCGATTGTAAAAGTTGCTGCAATTACTTGTGGCTCAGCAACATCTTGAGATTGAAAGGTGTGACAGATTTGACAAAAAATATCAGCTTCTTGATACGAACCACTTAACTCATTTCCCTCAAAATCAGATGCGTGATGATGCACAACCGACAACATTAAGGTCACGAAGGCATAAAGAAATGCAACTAAAAGGGCGCTATGTCTAAGAAAGTGTTTCAAGTCGGAAATGCAATATTATTGCATTAAGATAATGGATTTAAAATGCATTTTCAAAGTGCTTGATGTAAAACTCTGTTTCCGAACGGGCTTCAATGGCAATAACATCAAATCGGATTGGAGAACCTTCCATTTTTCGCTCATACAGCCAAGCTTCAGCGGCTTTAAAAACTAATTTTTGCTTGGCTTCATCAACAAATTCTTCCGGCTCGCCAAAATAGGTTGAGCTTCTCGTTTTTACTTCAACAAAAATGATTTGAAAACCAAAGTAAGCTACGATATCTACTTCTGCCTTCTGAAAGTGATAGTTTCTTTCAAGAATCGTGTAGCCTTTTTGCTCCAAATGTTCGCAGGCAAGATCTTCACCTTTTTTTCCAAGTTGCAAATGTTTAGCTAGTTCAGTCATTTTTTTTGGGTAAGGGTAATACGTCGGTTGGTTTTAAACGGAGTAAGTTTCGCTTTTGTGCTAAGTTTACAAATTTACGAAGCGATTTAATGTTTTTCTGTTTCACATACGGTAAGATTGCATTGGAAAAGTCTTCAAAAAGCTCCAACAAATCCAAAAAATCTTCAATTCGTTCTTTGAATTCCTTTTCCTTTTCCTGTTCTTGTTGCTTTTCCTCTGCATTTAAAATGGATAAGCAATTACGCAGATTTTGCCGAATCGGGGTTATTTCCAACTCTTGCCGCTGTCTGATAATTTTTGAAGCCGCTGCCCAAACGTCTTTATCAGCTTTATAATAATCTTTTCTGTCGCCCGGAAAATTTACTTTTTCAA
>CAZIQX010000287.1:0-2849 GCA_964541325.1 uncultured Chitinophagales bacterium
TGTTGTTCTCCTTTTTTAGGATACTAAACGGTCAACGTATTTTAGGGATTGACATATGCAAAAGTTGTAAAGGTATAAAGTTGTAAAGGTTTAGAGTATTCAGTAAGCATTGCGCGGAACCTTCGGTATCAGTAGTAAGCATTCAGGGATTTCAGACCTATAATCTATGAAGCAAGATTGAGTTAATTCCAGCCATTAGAAATCCGATACTGAGCGAAGCGAAGGTACCGTGAAACGAAATCCTAAATCCGAAATCAGAAATCCGAAATCCGAAATCCGAAATCCGAAATCCGAAATCAATCGTATCTCGTAATCAGCTCAAGTACAATATGATCGGCTAAAAGAAGTCCGGAATCTGTTAATGAAATCTGTTCCTCCGTTTTAATGACCCATTGATTTTGCACCAGATAATCCAAGTATGCTCGTTGATTTTCAGAAAAACTAAACTGATATCGACCCTTAAGCTCATCTAAAGAAATGCCTTCTTTTGTTCGCAAAGATATCAATAAACGCTCTTCAGCTAACTCTCCGAGCCCTAACTGTTGAGGTTCTGTTTTCTCTAAAGGATTTTTCAAGTAGGCAGTCAAATCAGGAGCGTGTGTCCAACGTTCGGCCTGTTTTTCATCAATCCACAAAAAGGAATGAGCGCCCGGACCCAAACCCACGTAGTCCACGTGTTTCCAATAGTTAGAATTATGCTGCGAACGATGACCATTTTTCGCAAAATTGGAAACTTCATACGCTTCAAAACCGGCCGCTTTCAAACGCTCGCGTACCAACAAAAAATGTTCACTAACTTGTTCATCATCCAAAGGACTAATTTTTCCTTTTTCAAGGGCTTTTCCTAATCGTGTTTTGGGCTCAATCGTTAGGCTATAAGCTGAAATATGAGGTAAATCAAACCCTAAAAATTGGTCAATATCCTTTTCTAAATCCTCAATAGTCTGACCCGGATTTCCATAGATTAAATCTACTGTATAACTTTTAAATCCAATTTTTTCTATGATTTCCAGTGCCTTTTTTGCTTGATCCGCAGTATGCGCACGATGCATAAATTGAAGCCGATTTGCATCAAACGTTTGAATTCCCATACTCAAGCGGGTTACACCCAATTGTTTAAGTTGATGTAAGTATGGCTCTATGACATCATCTGGATTTACTTCGACGGTAATTTCGGTTGTATTCGCGTTGATGAAAGGAGTTAGTGCCTCAAATAGTTGTTCCCACTGCTTGGGTTCTAACCGAGAAGGCGTTCCCCCACCGAAATAAATGGTTGAAGCACCTTCTTTAAACACAGAATGATGCTTCCAATGGTTAATTTCCAGAACCAAGGCATCAGTAAAGGCTTGTAGATAGGTAGTTTGAGTTACAAAATAAAAATCACAATACGAACAAGCTTGACGACAAAACGGAATATGAATATAAAGGCCTGCCATATCAAACTTGTGGATGAAAGTAGGCATCAGCGATGGCGTAAAATGTGGTCGGTTGGTCCAAAAATGCATAATGACCGGCATCATCAATTCCAACGAGTGCACTGTTTTTTATACCGCTTTGTAAACGTTCTGCCTGATACCAGGGGGTGTCATCATCATTTTTTCCCCACAACAAAAATACTTCGTGCGAAATATTGGGTAACGTTTTCTCCAGATACTCCGAAACGGTTTTTACAAAGATCTCGCGCATAACGCCTTCTAATTGTTTGTAATCTGAACTCCCAAGTGATTTCCACAATTCGGTGCTACGAAGACGAGTTAAGCCCTTCTCCTGCATTGATTTTGGCAGAATTAAGAAAGGAGCTTTTAACGCTTTTGCCAGATATTTTCGGTAATAAAAACGCCAGGTTCTGCGAGGTTTCATTCCGGCCCCACCGGTTAATAGCACTTTTGATATCCAAGCTGAAGACCACGATTGTTCTAAAAGTTTCAGCGTGATCCGCCCACCGAAAGAATGTGCTAATAAAGCGGTTTTTTCACCAATCACTTGTTCCACAAATTGTTGCGTAAAATGAGCATAAGCACTTACATCCCATGCTGTTGCTGGAGTTCTCGACTTTCCGAATCCCGGGAAATCCAGTACATAACAGGTGTTCTTTTGAGCCAATTTGGTGGCTAAGGGTAACATGAGTTGCGCTGAACTTCCCCATCCATGTAAGAGTAAAAGTGGACTTCCTTCACCAAGTTTTATGAAATGCGTTTGGATTCCTGAAATTTCAACAAAAAGTGAGCTGCTGTTCATGTGATTTTACTTAAATGAAGGCGAAAAATAGCGATGAGCCATGTAATAATCAGGATTTAATTTGGTTTACATTTCGTCGATTTTTGATAATCGCTAAGTGTAATATTCAACGATTTCAAGAATAGAATAAAGAGAACCTGATAACAAGTAATGATACAGGTTAAATGCAGTACGTGATAAAAATTGAAAACAGGATCGATTAGAATGTAAAGGCTAAACTTCGAAGACCATACGAATTTGAAACTCGAAGATTTTAAAAAAAACTGAAAACCATGTCTAAGGCATAGAACCATAGCATTTAGTTCAACGTCAATGAAACGCTTTAATGAACACAACTACACTAGCAAATCAAAAAAACTCTGACTCTATAAAATGATGATTTAGGTACCTCGTAGCACATACTGAATACTCTAAACCTTTACAACTATTGCATATACCTAAGACCTTACGACTTAAACCTTTTTTACATACTCCTTAATTCTCACTTTTCGCCTCTTTACCTTTACAACTTATCCGTTATATACCTATTCCAAAATTTGTATCTTGCGCCGTTGTGAAAAGCGCTTACTTGTTCAGGATTAACTGTAAAAAACATTTTAATTTATTGGAGA
>CAZIQX010000288.1:0-536 GCA_964541325.1 uncultured Chitinophagales bacterium
CCGGATCATCATAATATTCCCTTAAAATAGGTTTGCGAGAGACTCGATTCGATTCGCTGATAGGTCAACCAACCGCAGTTTGATTAATAGAAACATCATAACCCAATTCTCCAAACATCCACATCATTTTCGGACCAGGAATAGTAAACAAGAATGCAGCAGCTGTTCCTGTTCGCTGAGTAGCCACTTTTATAGTACGAGCGTTATGCGTTGCAACAGAGGTATTTCCAAACGTTCTATTCTTGTACATGATTCGTTCTTCATCATGGCTTTCCATGTAAGCAACTAAGCCCGTGGTAGAAAAACCTCTAGTAGCATGATAGGAACGTGTTACTCGCGATTTGGGGTCACTAAAACTCCAGCCCATGGTTAATTCATTATACTGATCGGTCATTTTACCCCACAATAACATGCCATGCGACGCTAAAGCTCGTTCTTCATCATCGTTAGCTAAATGCTCTAGTACAACATAACTTCCCGGACTTATTGATTGGATGTAGTTGTAGTTATCTTTCCAGTGGTCGATACGCCATTGA
>CAZIQX010000288.1:546-2724 GCA_964541325.1 uncultured Chitinophagales bacterium
CGCCATTGATTATATGAACTCCATACACCGGTATCTGTTGTGTTGCCGATGTAATGTCCTTTGGATAAATCAAAACGGAAACCATCAATTTTGAATTCTTCCAGCCAATGTTTAATTACTCGTTTCATCCAGTAATTGGTTGCAGAAGAACCATGGTTTAAATCGTTAAACACGTTAAACGGGTGACGTTCACGCGTAAAAGCATAAATGCTTGTTGCTGACGGGGCACCGGTATCATCTTGATACATACGAATTAAGGGGGATAAACCGGTTGCGTGATTAAACACTACATCTAACACAACCGCAATTCCATTTACATGGCAGGAATCAATAAACTCTTTGAAATCGTTTTTTGTGCCATAATACTTATCTAAGGCCATGTGATATGCAGGATTGTATCCCCAACTATCGTTGCCATCAAACTCTGCTACTGGCATTAACTTTATGGCGTTAATACCCATTCGTTTGAAGTAATCTAGAGAATCAATAAGGGTTCTGTATGTGGCAACTTCCGCAAAATCACGAACTAACAATTCATAAAAAACTAGTGCATCGGAGCTTGGTCTTTGAAAATCAGTTGATTTCCATTCGTATTCTTCTTCCTGAATTTGAAATACAGTTACCGGTGTTTCTGTTTTTTCGGTTGGATAGGGTTTTAAATTCGGATACGCCACATAGTTTTCATTTATCCATCGGTCGTTCCAAGGATCCAGAATTTTTTCAGAATAAGGATCACCTGTTAAAATTTTGGCATCAACCCAATACTGAAACGCATATTCTGTTGTTGGATCTAAATTGTTGATTTCCAACCAAAAATGTACACTATCCGGTGTTACTTCATGGCGTTTCATTAAATATTGCTCAGAAGGAGTCCAATCATTGAAATCACCTAAAACAAAAACAAAATCTTTTTGTGGTGCATACAATGAAAGGGTTACTGAATTGGCTCCTGTTTTGTTAATTCCATCAATAATTCCGGCAGGACGCGGTTCATTACTCAACTCCGGCATTGCAAAAACACGAGCTCTTGCCGTATCGCTTATTGTTCCATCTGTACCAACAACTTCAATTAGGTTAATTCCCGAATTTGCAATGGTGATGCCGGTATCCAACGTATCATTCTCGGTTGAAAAAACCTCGGCTCCATTAAGAAAAGCTTTCATGGTTAAGGTATCGGAACCTGAATATCCGGCTACCGCAAAAACAGGAATTGTAGAATCAATAGCTACAACGGAAAGCTTTCCTGTGGGGTTGTCTAAGCGAACATTTAAACCGGCATCATAAATTTGTTGAAAAATATCGCGATTTCCTTCGTCTTTCCCTTCACGATAAGGACTTGTTGCGCTTCTGAAAACGAATGAAAGTTTTTCAATTTTCTCACCTGCAGGTACATTATAAAATGTTCTCGGATTCGGAATTGTTAAAATGTAGGTATTGGTACCTGTACGAGTTAGTTTCGTCTCAGGTGTATTAACTCCCCAATTGGTTTTCACATATTTCCAATCGGAATCAGAAGTACTTTTGTCGGTAATTACACCTGTATGTGCGTACACATCGCCGGTAAAACCTTTGAGTCCTTCATTTCCACGATCTGCATAAAAGGTTATTCTAACCGTGGATGTTTCTGTCGGGAATGAGGGGTTAGATACAATTACCTGTGCCTTAAGAGGCAGATAACTTAACAGGGCCAATGCAAACAGAATTGGTCGTAACATGATTTTCATAGAGTTAGATTAAGGATTATTAAACTGTAACCGTTTCTTGTAACGAGGATTCACGCACGATAAGTTCCGGAGAAAACACGGTATGACTTATCAGATTATCCTTTCTTTTAATACGTTGAATGAGTTTTTCCAACGCCAAGGTTCCCATTTCATACATGGGTTGTTTCATTGTAGAAAGTCCCAAAAATTTTGAAATAGGCAAATCATCAAATCCAATGAGTGGGATTTTTTTGTTTTCATCCTGCATAGCTTTAATGGCACCTAATGCCTGAATATCAGAAGCTGATACAACAGCATCAACCTGAGGAAAGTGATGCAATATTTTTTGCATGGATTTATACCCATTTTCTTCGGTAAATCCGTCGCGGTATAAATTGAAGTCAGCAAAAATGAGCTTTTCATCAACTATGATTCCGGCATCTTCTAAAGCTCTTTTGTAGCCACTTTTGCGGTC
>CAZIQX010000289.1:0-2712 GCA_964541325.1 uncultured Chitinophagales bacterium
AAACACTCCTTACCCCGGTCTCTCTTCTGTTCCCCAAATTTCTTTATTCCGTTTTTTATTGGCTGAGGCGCTAATCCAAATACTTACTTCGTATAATCCGATTAATGGAACTGCAACTAATGTTTGCGAAATGGGGTCTGGCGGAGTTAAAAAGGCACCGATTATGAAAAAAGTGACAATGGAGTGACGTCTGTACTTGCGCATAAAATCAGGCGTTAATAACCCAATTCGCGACAAAGCAAACGATATCATTGGTAGTTGAAAAATAACTCCTGTTGAGAGCACCCACATGGTTAAAGATGAAAAATATTCATTGATATCAAAATCGTTTCTAACTAAATCTGATATCTGAAATTGAGTAAAAAATTGAAGTGCAAAAGGCGTTAGGATAAAATAGCCGAACGAAACTCCCAAAAAGAATAAAAACGTTATAAAAAATACCGTAAAGCGTGTTTTTGACTTCTCTCTTGTATCTAATGCCGGGATTATAAATTTCCATATTTGATGAAAAAACAATGGTGACCCTATAATTAAGCCAACCATAAACAAGGTTCCCCAAAACGTGAAAAACTGTCCGGGTAAACGGCGACTTTGCAGAGTTAGATCAACTGCATCAATACCTAAATACTTGTAAATAAAGAAATCTTTACTAACCGGCCCAAGCAATACATCATTAATGAAAAAATCACTAAAAAAGAAAGCCACCACCACTCCTACTATTATCCCAAAGAATCCTCGTAGAATACGCATTCTTAATTCCTCGAGATGGTCGAGAAAACTCATTTCTGCATTAGGATCGGGCTTTGGGGCTTTAGCCTTTGGGGGAGTATCCCCCATGATGGCTCTTTTCATGTATGTTGATTAAACCGTTACGAAGTTATAAAGCGGAAATTGGGTACATAATTCATTCACTTCTGCCCCAACTTTATAGGTGATATCTTCATTTCCTGGATTAGATAACACCATATCAATCAGTTCTGCAATACGAGTGAATTCGTCTTCTTTGAGCCCGCGAGTAGTCATAGCCGGTGAACCAATTCGAATTCCGGACGTTACAAAAGGGGATTCTGTATCAAAGGGAACCATATTTTTGTTTACGGTGATTTGAGCTTTTTCGAGGATTTCTTCAGCGATTTTTCCGTTTAAGCCCTTAGATCGTAAATCAACTAAAATTAAATGGTTATCAGTTCCGTCTGACACCAATTTATAGCCTAATTCCATCAAACGCTTTGCCAATGCCTGTATGTTTTTCAACACTTGTTCCTGATAGGTTTTGAAACTTGGTTGAAGTGCCTCACCAAAAGAAACTGCTTTTGCTGCAATCACGTGCATGAGTGGCCCACCAATGGAACCCGGGAAAACGGCAGAATCGAGTAATTCACTCCAATTTTTCAAGCGACCAGATTTGGGAGCCACTTTACCCATATTGTTTTCGCCGTCTTTTCCCACTAAAACCATTCCTCCACGAGGACCGCGCAAGGTTTTGTGAGTTGTTGTTGTTACAACATGTGCATGAGGAAGAGGGTCATTCAACAATTTAGCGGCGATGAGTCCGGCAGTGTGCGCCATATCCATCCATAAATAAGCACCTACTTCATCCGCAATGGCACGAAAACCGGCGTAATCAAAGTCGCGGGTGTAAGCAGAAGCACCAATTGAAATCATTTTTGGACGAATTTTTAACGCCTTTTCACGGATTTCATCCATATTTAAGCGACCCGTTTCTTTATCAACCCCGTAAAACTCAGCATTGTATAAAATTCCGGAAAAGTTTACAGGTGATCCATGCGTTAAGTGTCCGCCATGAGCCAAATTGAAACCTAAAAACGTATCACCGGGCTTCATAAAGGTTAAATAAACAGCCATATTTGCCGTTGCACCTGAATGAGGCTGAACATTTACCCAGTCAGCACCAAATAATAATTTTGCCCGATCACGAGCCACATCTTCAACCAAATCCACATACTCACAGCCACCATAGTAACGCTTTCCGGGAAGACCTTCAGCATATTTGTTTGTTAAAGCTGTTCCCATAGCTGAAATAACCGCCTTTGATGCAAAATTTTCCGATGCAATCAGTTCGATATTAAAATTTTGACGGTCCGTTTCTTTTTCGATTAGAGAGTAAATCTCAGGGTCTTGAATATTTAGGGGCTTCATTTCAGGCAGATTAGTGGTGAGTAATATCGTGGATTTTTTGAACGCGTCGCTCGTGGCGTCCACCCTCGAAAGGGGTTTCTAAGAAGTTTTTTACGATGTTTCGCAGTTCAGATTCAGATAATGTTCTTCCCGGCAGGCACATCACATTAGCATTATTATGTTGACGAGTAAGCGATGCAACCTCATCATTATAAACTAAAGCGGCGCGAACATGATCTACTTTGTTGGCGGTCATACAAACGCCCTGACCACTTCCACATAATAAAATTCCAAGTTCAAAATCTCCGTTCCCAACCAATGAAGCCACTTTAACGGCATAATCGGGATAATCAACAGAATCTTCGGAAAAGGTTCCTTGGTCGAGGGGTTCGTGACCCAAATCAATCAAAATTTGTTTTACAAGTTCTTTAGCGGGAAAGCCGGCGTGGTCGCTGCCAATGGGAATTTTCATGGATTGAAAAGTTAGATTAAACGACGGGCGAAATATGCGAAAATTTGGGCTCAGGATAAAGGAATTAAATTAGTTGATTTCCAGAAACTCCCGAAAATTTT
>CAZIQX010000290.1:0-2703 GCA_964541325.1 uncultured Chitinophagales bacterium
ACAATAAAGCCGAGGAATTAAATATAAAACGATTAACGCGTGGTAATCCAACCATGAAAGCCAAGTTTGATGAGTTGAGGGAGGGGTAATTCTGTTAGTTTTTAGTTATTTATTAATCTACATGGTTAATGTGAAAATTAGTACTAATAGAATTTGATGTTAATCCCATGCGACCATTTCAAACTCTAATTCCTGTACGTATTTACTTGGGCACCCAAACAGGTCAGGTGAAAGTATCAGATTCTGAAAAAGAACAGCTACATCTGATTTTTGCTGCATGTGGTTTAAAAACTTATGCGTGGATTGAAGCACCGAGCTTTTTTGAAGGTGGATTTGAAGCTTCGTTACAAATTGGGTTTTCGGTAGATGAATCATTTGGGTTTAGTGCTCATGAGTTGTCAGGCTCAGCAGAAAAGCTTGTGCGAGAGATGCTTCAAACCTTTAATCAATGTGCCATTGGTGTTGAAGTGGCAGGAGTATATGCTCGGTATTCTTTAACCGAAAAATAAGTACCTTCATTACAGGTATTTCTTAAAGTTAAGAGTTAGAATTTTGAGTTAGGGTTTCTCATACACCTCATCAATCTTTATTTCCAAACGTTTGCACCATGATTCAAATGTTGTGCTTTCAGCATGAATGAATAACATGGGTGTTAAAAAACGGCCATGTTCTACACTTCGAACCGAAACAGCTAATAAGTTTGCAAAGGTGCTCCTGTCAGGTTCGTTTGCATCTAATCCGCTTGTTACCAAAGGAATAACATGTTTAATTGCTATGGTTGACACGTCGAGAGTCATAAACTTTTGCAACTCTTGGTAGAATTGGGGATTCGCGTTTTCTTGGAAATTCTCGTCGCTAAAATCTGTGTGGACAAATAAGTCGATGGATTTACTTTGGCGCTTTTCACATTGGGCAGGGGAGTAAAACAATAGGTCTGAAAAATCGAACCCAGAGTCGGGATACCAAACCATTCGCCCCTCGGATTTTTCCAGGTTGGTGAGTTGTGAGGCTAATAAAAAGATGGCCGAATGGGATTCAGCGTCTAAAGGTGAAAATTGTTCAAGTAGAGTTAGGGCTGGGTTGTTCATACGGGTTTCCTGTTAATGAATGCTATAAGGTACGTATGCTCTTTTCCCAACTTGGTAAAACGAATAGGATATCTTGTTTTCATTTAACTGCTAAAAAAGGAACAATCATGTCTTATCTATTTACTTCTGAATCGGTTTCAGAGGGTCATCCCGACAAGGTGGCCGATCAAATCTCTGATGCTTTATTGGACGAGCTTTTAGCCAATAATGAACATCCTCGGGGCGCTTTCGAAACCTTTGTCACCACCGATTATGTACTTGTTGGAGGAGAGTATGCCTATGATGAATGTGGGCTTACCAAAGAAGGTGTGGATGCTATCATTCGAGATGTCGTTCGAAAAATTGGGTATATCAATCCTAATCTGGGCTTTTCGGCTGATAAACTAACCATCCACAATCGTATTCATGGTCAATCCAAAGAAATCAATCAAGCTGCTATTCATGGGGCCGGTGACCAAGGTATCATGTTTGGCTATGCCTGTGATGAGACCGACGTGTTTATGCCTTTTAGTGCTCAGTTGTCACATCGTTTATTGGAGGTCTTAGCAACGATTCGCAAGGAAGGTGCGCAGATGACCTATTTGCGTCCCGATGCTAAATCGCAGGTCACTGTATCGTATTCTGATGCTCATCAGTTAGGGCATGTCGATACCATCGTTTTATCCACACAGCACAGTGAGGGTGTTTCTCAAGAGCAAATAGCACACGAAGTACAAACGATACTTGTCCCCAAGGTTTTGGAGGGATTATCACCCAAAGAGCAAAAACTTTTAGATACACCGATTCAGTGGCTCATCAATCCCAGTGGTTCCTTTGTGATAGGTGGTCCGGATGGCGACACCGGTTTAACGGGGAGGAAAATCATTGTGGATACGTATGGTGGACATGCACCTCATGGTGGGGGGGCATTTTCGGGAAAGGATGCGACGAAAGTGGACAGAAGCGCCGCCTATATGGCTCGTCATATTGCAAAGAATATTGTTGCAAATGGACTTGCCAAAAAATGTACCATACAGTTGGCCTATGCTATTGGAGTTGAAGAACCGGTTTCGGTTTTTGTGGATGCACATGGCACATCGAAGCTAACTTCTGATAAACTTGTATCTCTTATTCGTGAACGTTTCCCTCTATCCGTTGGTGGAATCATCGAGTATTTGAATCTCTTTAAGGTGAAATATCTTCCAACAGCAGCGTATGGTCATTTTGGACGAGAGGCGACAAACAGGAAGTTTACTTGGGAAAGAATTATAGCGTTGTAAGGTGGGATTATTTAGGACTCACAGCCCCGAAAGCTTTCGCGGGCTGTGAGTCCTTCAAAAAAGGTAGATGCTTAATCGCTTAAGTTTAACTTGCAAAACATTTCAATTTGCATTAGAATGTACATAGTGACTAATAATGAGCAAAAAATATGGATTTAGCTTTCACCCAAACCACCATATCTGTAGATGATAAACTCTTGATGGATTTAAGTGTGGCTAATCCTCTATTACGTTTTGAACGAAGTAAAGAAGGAAACTTAATTGTTATGAGTCCTGGAGGAACAAAGATTAGTCAAATTGAATCAAAGATTATTTCTCAATTTGAGGTATGGAACTCAAAATCAAACCTTGGATTT
>CAZIQX010000291.1:0-239 GCA_964541325.1 uncultured Chitinophagales bacterium
GAATAATGCGTAAATGAACGGGGCGAGGGCAGTTTTGCCGGTAACAACAATTAAAAGCCCCAATAAAACCAAAATAAACACAATAGGGGCGAGCCAAAGCTTCTTTCGGACTTTCAAGAAATCCCAGAATTCTTTTAAGATGCCGGCTTTACTCATGTGGTGTAGTTGCTACCTGAATTAATTTCAAATTCACCAAATTTAAGCAAGTGGGGATGCGCTCGCAAGAAGAAAATTATTTT
>CAZIQX010000291.1:249-940 GCA_964541325.1 uncultured Chitinophagales bacterium
TAGTTGATGTAGTGATATTGCGACTACATAAAAGGTGCCGCGAATCGAATTGACGTTAGCGGCTATACCCTTAACAATTGACCAATCAAAAGCCCTCTCCGAAAAAATGCAACTTGATATTAGCTACCATTCTCACCGGAGAGGGAAAAATTCAACATTCGACATTTGAAATCGTCTAGTCTGCCCAGGCGCTTACATCGTCGAATACTTCCACGAAGTCGAGTTTGGAGCTGTCGGGCGAGATAATGGCTTCGAACGTTGCTTTGCCTTCGGTTTTTCGAAGAAGTAATTTTTTAGCCAACTCGTTTACCACTTTGTTCTGTATGAGACGCTTTAAGGGACGCGCACCAAAACTTGGATCGTAGCCGTGTAGTGCAAGCCAATCTTTTACTTTGTTCGAAATGTGAAGCGAAATACCTTGTTTGCCAAGGAGTTGCAATACACGTTTCAGTTGAATATCTACAATCGAGCGCAAATGTTCTTCGCCTAGAGGATGGAAAACGATCACATCATCGATGCGGTTTAAAAACTCAGGTCGAATGGTGGCACGCAGCTGTTCGAGCAGTTTAGTTTGTAACTCTTCAAGGTCGTTTTCGGTGAGTTTACCTTTTTTCGCCTCAATTTTGTCGTTTATCATGTGCGAACCGATGTTGCTCGTCATTATTACAATCGTATTCTTGAAATCCACCGT
>CAZIQX010000291.1:950-2000 GCA_964541325.1 uncultured Chitinophagales bacterium
GCTTTTTCGATTTCATCAAGTAAAACTACGGAATAGGGTTTGCGGCGGACGGCTTCGGTGAGTTGACCACCTTCATCATAACCCACATATCCGGGAGGTGCTCCAACCAAACGTGACACACTATGGCGCTCCATGTATTCACTCATGTCGATGCGTATCATAGCATGCTCATCATTAAATAAAAATTCGGCTAAAGCACGTGCGAGTTCCGTTTTTCCCACACCGGTTGAGCCCAAAAAGATGAACGAGCCAATCGGACGTGCATCATCTTGAAGTCCGGCACGCGAACGACGCACTGCATTCGAAACGGCTTCAATAGCTGCTTCCTGTCCAATTACCCGCTTGTGTAATTCTTCTTCGAGCATGAGCAGTTTTTCGCGATCGCTTTGGAGCATTTTTGTAACAGGAATGCCGGTCCAACGCGAAATAATTTGTGCGATGTCTTCAGAATCCACCTCTTCCTTAAGCATGGAATTGGTTGATTGAATATCAGAAAGTTTGTTTTTTGCCAATTCCAAGTCGTTTTCCAGGCGTTTGATGGTTCCGTAGCGTAATTCAGCCACGCGCTCATAGTTGGATTCTCGCTCGGCTTTATCGGATTCGAGTTTGGTAGTTTCAATGATTTGTTTGAGTTCGCGAATCTTTTGAATGGTTTCTTTTTCGGTCATCCAATGAGTTTTCATGGACTTTCGTTGTTCTTCCAATTCAGCCAATTCTTTGCTGATTTTCTCGATTTTTGCCGTATCATTTTCCCGTTTTAGGGCTTCACGCTCTATTTCCAACTGACGAATTTGTCGTTCGATGTTGTCGAGTTCTTCGGGAAGCGAATCAATCTGAATACGCAGGCGTGATGCGGCTTCATCAATTAAATCGATGGCTTTATCGGGTAAAAATCGGTCGCTGATGTAACGGTGACTCAGTTCTGCTGCCGCGATTATGGCCGAGTCGGTGATGCGAACCCCGTGATGCAATTCATAACGTTCTTTGAGTCCGCGAAGAATCGAAACGGTGTCTTCCACGGTCGGCTCATCGACGAACACCGGCTGGAAG
>CAZIQX010000291.1:2010-2668 GCA_964541325.1 uncultured Chitinophagales bacterium
TCGGCGTTCCAAAGCTTTATCAGATTCCACATATTTGCGGTACTCATCTAACGTGGTAGCACCAATTACATGAAGTTCTCCACGAGCGAGACTTGGTTTTAAAATATTTGCAGCATCAATTGCGCCTTCTGCTTTTCCTGCGCCAACGAGCGTGTGCATTTCATCAATAAAAAGAATGATTTCTCCATTGGAGTCAATTACTTCTTTAATTACGGCTTTAAGACGATCTTCGAATTCGCCACGGAATTTGGCTCCGGCTAATAAAGCACCCATATCGAGCGCAACAATGCGTTTGGTTTTTAGGATTTCGGGAACATCGCCTGAGTAAATACGCAGAGCAAGACCTTCTGCAATGGCCGTTTTTCCTACGCCGGGTTCACCTACTAAAACAGGATTGTTTTTGGTACGACGAGTTAGAATTTGCATCACCCGACGAATCTCATGGTCGCGTCCAATAACCGGATCGAGTTTGTTTTTTTCGGCGAATTCATTCAGGTCGCGGGCGTATCGTTTTAAGGCTTGGTAGCGCTGTTCGGCATTTTGATCATCCACTTTGTGCGTTCCACGTAAGTCTTTTGAAACAGCCAATACTTTGGGTTTTGTGATGGCAACATTGCGGAATAAAGGCCGCAAAACTACCGCCAAAGGACAAAAAGAG
>CAZIQX010000292.1:0-264 GCA_964541325.1 uncultured Chitinophagales bacterium
TCCGTGGGCACAGTCACAGGCGAAGACGCCTGCGATATAAGGTGGGATGTTCTTGGTTATCGACTCACAGTCATTTTGTTGACTGTGAGTCGTTTATGTAAGGGTTGCACCACTTCTGCTTATTTTCACGCTCACATTCAGGACTCACAGTGCCCGAAGCGCTGTGAGTCCTATTTAACTGTATCCCGCGGATGGCTTCGTCCGTGGGATAGCCTATCCTTCGACTCACAGTCATTTTGTTGACTGTGAGTCGTGTATGTTAGC
>CAZIQX010000292.1:274-2661 GCA_964541325.1 uncultured Chitinophagales bacterium
AAGGTCAAGCCCGCAATGACGTGAAAGAGGACGTAAATGGGTGCTATGGTATAAAAAGTCAAAATCGTTTGATACTCGTATTAACCGTTCCGAACAAGTACACTAAGGTTTCGTCCATTAAACCACTCCAATTTCCCCAGGAGTGACCCTCATTAACTTTCACATAGGTATAGTTCCAGCCTTTGGAATCAAAAGTTTGTTGCATACGGTCAGCTTCTGTCTCGGTATCGCCGATTGTACCTGTGCTCATAAAAATACGTTCAGGAGCCGTTTGCAGCTCAGAAACGAGCGTGAAAATCTGTTCTCTATACCAAAATGCGGGAGAGTGAATGCCGATTCGGCCAAAGGCATCGGGAATAAAACTCATCACATACGCAGAATGAAGACCGCCAAGGGAAGTACCTAAAATTCCTCGGTCATCACGGTTTTTTGAAACAAAATAATCGGCTTCAATTTTTGGAATCAGCTCGTTTTTGAGGTATGCCGCATAGTTCGCATTAAGAACATACTCATTTTGACGTCGATTTTCGTTGCTGTTGGAAGGATTCAAGGGCGACACAAACACCATCACAATAGGCTCAAGCATTTTTTCATGAATAAGGTTGGCTGCAACCTGTGGAGTAGCACCTAAACGAGCATCAGCATATTCGTGTCCATCGGTAATAAACAGCACCTTATAGGGTTCAGAGCGTGTGGTATCGTAATCGGCAGGAGTCCACACACGATAATTTATCCTGTAACCTAAACTGCTAGAAACAAAACTTTGATTTCCGCTTAGTTTTCCTGCAACCACACCATCTTGTAACGATTTATAAGGCGAAGGTTGATAATCCGGCATACGAAGCTCAGAGTTAGGACCAAATCCACTCCACTGTTGCAGGGGATTATTGGGGTCGAGTATCCAATTAGAGCCGAGAACAACTTTGTAATCGAGCCGAGCATCGGCAGGGAAAGAGGTCTTCCAATAAAACACGTCGGTACCGGTAATGTTTGTGCCGGATGTGTTCATGTTTCGGTTACCGCTCCAACCGTTAAAATCACCGTGCCAGGCCACACTTGTTGCAGATCCTTTGTACAAAAACAAAACGGAATCTCTCTTTTTATAAGGAATTTGTTGTGCGGATTTAAGTTCATCCCAATATTGCGTGATTTTAGCAGAGTCACCGGAGTTTTCAGCAAAAAACCGAATCACTTCATGAATAGAAGGCGTATCTGATTCTGTTGAAAGTTGAGCTGCGTTTTCCGGCATAGGGTTGCAAGCCGTTGAGCATACAGCAATCATCAAACTAAAAAATGAAAAAAATCGCATAACTGTATAAGTCTTAAGGTTGTTTGTAAAGTAGAAAAAACAAGCCAATACCTAAAGCACTTCAAGCTGTAATAAGATGTCACAAAACGTTGCAAAAGAAGAAAATCAACTAAAAAAATACTACCATAGCCGTGAAAAATTGTTGAATGTTCTTATCTTGAAATCGCCCTTCCTACACGTGATTTTTAAGTATTTCAGCAAATAAACCGTTCTAGAACAAACTCTATTACTATGAAAAATCGTGTTTTAATAAGATTGGGAATTCTATTTTCACTTTTTCCTGTGCTTGCAATTGCTCAGATCCCAACCATTCAATCGCCTGATAAACAATTTACACTTGCCGTACAGCTTGATGCGCAGGGCAGACCGGTATATGAACTGAGTTATAAAAATCAGACTGTTATTCGTCCAAGTTTGATGGGGTTTGAACTTGCCTATCAAGAAAAGACCGATTTTTTTAGTGGTTTCTCGTTGATTCGTGCCGATACTTCAACCCATTTCTCAACTTGGGAACCTGTTTTAGGTGAAGAAAAAGAAATAACCGATCATCATCGGGAATTGTTTATTACTGTAAAGCAAGCAACTACCGACCGATTGTTAGGAATACGATTTAGACTATTTAATGATGGATTAGGTTTTCGCTACGAGTTTCCGACTCAAAAAAACTTGAGTTATTTTATCATTCATAAAGAAAAAACAGAATTTGCATTAACAGGCGATCATCAAACCTTCTGGATTCCCGGCGATTACGACTCCAATGAGTATGTCTATTCGCAAACACCGTTATCAGCAATTAAAGCCTTAAGCCCGAATCCTTACAATACCTTGGCCGGACGTTATGTAGCCAACGATAGTTTAATTCAAACGCCTGCTTTAATGAAAACAGCTAACGGTTTATACATGCTTATTTTTGAAGCCGGAGTAACCAACTTTCCGGTCATGTTTGCCGATGTTGACCGTCATACCTTTGTTTATCATGCCCATCTGGTACCTGACCCTAGCGGTAATGCGGCACGGCTTCAAGCCCCTGATGTTACCCCTTGGCGCACGGTTCATGTGAGCGAAAAAGCGGCTAATC
>CAZIQX010000293.1:0-2602 GCA_964541325.1 uncultured Chitinophagales bacterium
GATATTGATTACTCACGATTCACCGCTCAAACAATTTACGGTTCTATTGGTGTATCTGTATGGATTTTCAAAGGTGAAATAATCGGCGATGTTGATTTATCACCAAATGCAGTTACAAGCCGCAATGAAAAAGCAGCACCACAACAAAAACGCAGAGATGCAAAAGGTGGGGCACGTAAACGTAGAGCAAATCGCAGAAAACAAACCAAATAATTGAAAGTATAGGTTATGTTAGAGCCAAAAAGAATTCACAGACGTCGTGTTCACCGTGGTAAAATCAAGGGGAATACTTCGCGCGGTTCTCAAATCGCATTCGGCGATTTTGCCATCAAAGCTGTTGAGGGTAAATTTATTACTTCTCGCCAAATCGAAGCATGTCGTATAGCTATCACACGTAAATTGCAGCGTGAAGGTCAGGTATGGATTCGCATATTCCCTGATAAACCGATCACGAAAAAAGCAGCTGAAACACGTATGGGTAGTGGTAAAGGATCTTTAGATCACTTTGTATCCGTAGTTCATCCCGGTCGCATTTTATTTGAAATCGGTGGTGGCGTAAGTCAGGATTTAGCTAAAGAAGCTCTACGCTTGGCTCAGTATAAACTCCCCATTAAAACCAAAATCGTAGTTCGTAGAGATTACGAAGGTAAATAGGAGATCATAGCAAATGAAGGCAAGTGAATTAAGAGATTTGTCAGTAGCTGAATTAAAAGCTCGCTTGAATGATGAGAAGTCAGCACTTCAAAAAATGCGTTTCGATAAAACCATAAAAGGACAGGTTGAAAAATCATCTGATTTTGGTAAAAATCGCAGAAGTGTTGCTCGTATTCTCACCGTTTTAAAAGAAAAAGAAAGTTAATCGTAATCGTTGAATAAGATTATGTCAGAAGTAATTGAACGTGGAATGAGAAAAACACGCACCGGACGCGTGGTAAGCAACAAGATGAATAAATCCATCACGGTTGCAGTTGACCGTCAGGTGAAACACCCGATTTATGGAAAATTTATCACCAAGACAAAAAAATACATGGCACATGACGAAAATAATGATGCCGGTATTGGTGATTTAGTTACGATCGCTGAAACACGCCCGCTTTCAAAGTTAAAGAAATGGCGTTTGTTAGAAATCGTTGAACGAGCAAAGTAATACTTAGACCGAGACTGAGCAATGATTCAAACACAAACCATATTAAATGTTGCAGATAACAGCGGTGCTAAAAAACTGATGTGTATCAAAGTTTTAGGTAGCTCTAAAAAGCGTTATGCACGAATCGGTGATATTATCGCTTGTTCCGTAAAAACATCTATCCCTGGTGGCAACGTAAAAAAGGGTGATGTTGTAAAAGCTGTAGTTGTACGCACTGCGAAAGAATTTCGTCGTAAAGATGGAAGCTATATTCGCTTTGATGAAAATGCAGCGGTAATTATCAACAAAGATCAGGAGCCGATTGGTACACGTATCTTCGGTCCGGTAGCGAGAGAATTGCGTGAGAAAAATTTCATGCGTATTGTTTCGCTGGCTCCGGAAGTACTCTAACCAATAAGTTTGATAAACAGTATGCCTAGAAAATTTAATACACAACCAAAACTCCACGTTAAAAAAGGTGACACGGTTTCTGTTTTGTCGGGTAACGACAAAGGTAAAACCGGTAAAGTTCTCCGTGTATATCCTGAAAAGCAACGTGTGCTTGTTGAAGGTGTAAACATTCGTATAAAGCATCAGAAGCCAAATCAAGAATTTCCACAAGGTGGAAGAATTGAGCGCGAGATGCCGATTCATGTTTCAAACGTACTTCCATTAGATCCTTCAACCAATCAGCCTACTCGTGTTGGCCGTAAACAAATTGAAGTTAACGGTAAAAGTAAATGGGTACGCTACGCAAAAGTAAGTGGAGAAATTTTAGACAAATAAGATTATGGCTGAAGCAAGATTATACACTTACTACAAAGACTCAGTGGTAAAAAAACTTACCGAAGAGTTTCAATACACGAACGTAATGGCTATCCCAAAACTGGAAAAAATCACAATTAATGCCGGTGTTGGTGAAGCTGTGTCCGATAGAAAAAGACTTGATGATGTTGCAAATAACGTGACTATCATTACCGGTCAAAAACCTGTATTGACTAAAGCTAGAAAATCAATTTCTAACTTTAAGTTAAGAGAAGGTATGCCTATCGGTTGTAAGGTTACTCTGCGTGGAAAGCGCATGTATGAGTTCCTTGATCGTTTTGTAAATTTATCACTCCCAAGAACACGTGATTTTCAAGGTGTTCCAGATAAAAGCTTCGACGGCCGTGGAAATTATAACCTCGGAATCCAAGAGCACATCATTTTTCCGGAGATCGATACCGACAAAGTAGATCGAATTCATGGTTTGCAGTTAACCTTTGTAACTACCGCAACAAGTGACGAAGAAGCATATGCTTTATTAAAGCACTTAGGTATGCCATTTAAGAAAAGAAAAAATCAATAATCGGAAGATTCAATGGCTAAAAAATCTTGGATAGCTAGAAACGCTAAAAAACAAAGAATCGTAGAGAAATACGCTGAAAAACGTAAAGCTCTAAAAGAAGCCGGTGATTACGACGGCCTTCAAAAATT
>CAZIQX010000294.1:0-2546 GCA_964541325.1 uncultured Chitinophagales bacterium
CGTGATTTCAAAGGCCAGTATTGGTTAAGTTCAAATCGAGGTTTATCTCGTTTAGATTTAAGTAAGTCGGGTCGGGAACGCATCGTTAACTACTCCATAACGGATGGAATTCAAAGTTTAGAATTCAATACGGGTTCCTCACTCGTTCAATCAAATGGAACGCTTTATTTTGGAGGTGTAAACGGAGTCAATAGTATTCATCCTCGAACGTTAGAGGTTTCGCTGCAAAACCCGCCTGTAACTATCAGTTCTTACAGTATTAATAATGGGGAACCGGTTTATTTTTATGATGAAGAACATCAGTTTTTAGCATTAACCCCTAAAGACCAATCGATTTCTTTTAATCTGGCAACATTGGATTTTACGAATCCCTCAGGTAATCAATATGCCTATTGGCTTAAAGGGTTCGACTCCGATTGGGTTTTTATTAATAATCGTCGGTTTGTTCAATTTACCAATTTAGCGCCCGATACCTACGATTTTTACATCAGAGGCACCAATTCTGACGGGCTTTGGGGACAAGGAAAACATATACTTACCCTACAAGTCAATCCGCCTTTTTGGAAAACATGGTGGTTCCGCAGCATAATCATTGTTATGATGGTGGGTTCATTGTCTTATTATGTGCGTCGCGTTCAACTTCGAAAGGCTCATTTACAGAAACTCATCAAGCAAAAAACTGCTGAATTATCCAAAAGCGAAGAGCTGTATCGCATGATTACCGAAAATGTAGCCGACACGATTTTGGTAATCAATACAAAAGGTGCGTATGAATATGCAAGTCCGAGTTTGCAAAAACTACTGGGTTATACGGAAACTGAACTTTATCAAGCCGATCAATTTGAATGGGTTCACCCCGATGACCGAAGTTATGTGGAAGGCTCTGTTTATCAAGCGTTTAACCATAAAGAGCTTATTCAAACTGAGTTTCGCATGAAACACAAAGACGGCTCATTTAAAGTTATTAGTGCCACTTCCAAGCTGGTGGGACAGCCCGAAGACCCCAATCGCAAGGTGATAGCGGTACTTCGCGATATCACAGCCATCCGCATGTATGAAGACGCCTTGATTCAATCCCGACAAGAAGCTATAGAGGCCAATAAAGCCAAGTCGTTGTTTTTAGCCGGAATGTCGCACGAGCTTCGAACACCACTGAATGCCATTTTGGGTTTTGCTCAGATTTTGCAACAGGATGAAGAAATTCCACGGCGTAAACGAGATTTCATTCAAACCATGTATCGAAGTGGAAATCATTTATTACGAATGATTAATGATGTGCTTGATTTCTCCAAAATAGAAGCGGGTAAACAGGAACTCAAACTTACCACATTCGACCTCATGAGTATGGCCTATGAGTTGGAATCCATGTTTTCGCTTGAGTCCCAAAACAAAAAACTGATTTTTGACTTTGATTTTGATACATCGACGCCTCGTTTTATTGTTTCAGATCCGGCTAAATTGCAACAAATACTCATCAATTTGATTGGAAATGCTGTTAAGTTTACGGATTCCGGCATGGTGAGCTTTCGAATTAAAGCGGATTCATTTAAAGACGACCAACGATGTACGATTTGGTTTGATGTTACCGATACAGGAATAGGAATTGATGAGGAACATCAAGCCACGATTTTTGATCCGTTTCATCAGGTTGATCAGGCAGGCAAACAAGGTACAGGCCTGGGCTTATCGATTTCCAAAAAATTGGCTGAATTATTAGGTGGTAAGCTCACATTACAAAGCAAACCTGGTAAAGGTAGCACTTTTACACTTAGCTTACCCGTTGATTATGAATGGGTTATGGATTTAGATGAACAACAGGATGGTGAAAAATGGCATTATGAAGGTCTGCGCATTTTAGTAGTAGATGATATTCAAAATAACCGTGATATGGCTCGTGAAATGCTAAAACAACATAATATGCACGTTGAAGTTGCTGATGGTGGCGCTAGCTGTCTCGAACTTATAGCTCAACATGATTTTGATGTTATTCTGATGGATTATTTGATGCCGGATATGAATGGCAAAGAAGCATTAGATGCAATCAAGCAACTGGAGGATAAAAAGCACATTCCTGTGATTGCACTAACCGCTTTTGGATTGAATAAGTCTGGTGAAGATTTCTTGGAAATGGGTTTTAACGGGTATTTGAGCAAGCCATTGTCGCAGAAAGAATTACTTCAACAAATTGCGGTATCGGCAAATTTGAATCACGAAACAGGAACTAACCCTGTTGAGACCTTACAAGTATTGGATATTCAAGTAGTTGCGGCTGAAATTTTAGGTCTTGATGAGGAGGAACGTGTAAAGTGGTTAGATGCGCTTGAAGTTTTGGATCTGGAGCATATCAGAGAGTTGCTGACTCATTCGAATTTGAGTATAGATGTTCGGGATGAAATCGAAAAAGAGCTCTTGAATACGAATTATCGATTTTTTATCAGCTTGGGCGAGTTGGTTATTTAGATTTAACCCGCGGACGCTTTCGACTCACAGTCATTTTTTTGACTGTGAGTCGTTTATGTAAGCGTGTTCAAATTTTTATAACGCGG
>CAZIQX010000295.1:0-1595 GCA_964541325.1 uncultured Chitinophagales bacterium
GCGTAAACCGCTCCGGATAGGTAATCAACACTTCTTTGTGTGCCAACTGATTAAACGCATTTCGTAAACGCTCAATCTCCAATTGATTGTGAAGCACTTCATGTGTAGCCTGCCTGAGCAACGGATTTTCAGGATCATACTTCTGAAACACATCAAACAATAAACCCGATGAGGACTGCAAATGACGCTCTTTTTTCATGTTGCCCGGATATCCCAAAAACAACAAACCACCCAATTGAGCCACTTCACGGAACTTACGCCGGAGTAACGTGGCTTCATTAATACTCGCCAAAAGATCTTCTTCTAACGTATCCTGCGCAAACAAACCGTTAGCTATCGCCTCACCAATTGGTATTTCCTGATCGGAAAGCAACTCAAACCCATAATCATTCATCGCTATAGAAAACGAAATCGGCTTAATTTTCGACATCCGATACGCAAACAACGAAGCCAATCCCTCATGAACCAAACGGCCTTCCAACGGATAACAAAATAAGTGATGTCCCTCGCGCGATTTGGAAACCTCTATCAATAGTTTATCCTCGCAGGGAAGAGCACTCCAATTTTTTTGAATCTCAAGCAAAGGTTCAACCGCTTTCAAAACCGGAAATTCATCCGCTAAGGTTTTATGATTAGGAATCACATGTTGAAGTGTTTCCGAAAGCTTACTCGTTAGGGGCATGCGTCCACCCATCCAACTCGCAACTACCCCTTTATTGGTCTTGGAGGCGCGAACATAGGCCATATTATCTTTCAGTTTCACCAACTCCAGACATCTACCGGCAAACCAAAAAGAATCCCCTATATTAAGGGACGAAATAAAATACTCTTCGATGCTGCCAATGGTCCCACCGCCCATGAAACGAATTTTTACGTTAGAATCGCTCACAATAGCGCCAATGGCCAACCGATGTCGCAGGGCAAGACGTTTGTTGGCGATTATCCAATTTCCGTTTTCGTCCGGGATGAGTTTTTGATAATCATCGTAGGATTTGAGAGCTTTTCCACCGGTAATCAAAAACTGAATAAGTTCGTCAATATCATTGGAGGATAACGACTTATAGGCATAGGAAGCGGCAAAAACGCGTTTAGCCTGTTCGGGATTGAGTCCATTGCCGACTGCCAGGGTCGTTAAAAATTGAAGTGCCAAATCATGCGTATTAAAGAAAGGGGTGCGCGCTTCCATGCTACCTTTTTTGATGGCTAACTCAAGTGCCGCTGACTCAATTAACTCAATCGCGTGTGTGGGCACTAAAATCGCTTTACTGCGAGCTTCAGGACGATGACCGGAGCGTCCGGCACGTTGCAAAAAGCGCGCAACGCCTTTGGGGCTGCCAATTTGTATAATGGTTTCAACGGGATGGAAATCCACACCTAAATCAAGTGTAGAGGTACAAACCACCACCTTAACGCGGCCTTCTTTTAGGGCGTCTTCAATCCAGCCGCGTATGTCGGCATCAATAGCACTGTGGTGCAAAGCCATTTGTCCGGCTAAATCAGGGTTAAAATCCAGCAATTTTTGATACCAAATCTCACACTGAGAGCGAGTATTCGTGAAAACAAGTGTGGTTTTGCTTTGTTGAATAAGGGCATTT
>CAZIQX010000295.1:1605-2525 GCA_964541325.1 uncultured Chitinophagales bacterium
CCCGTCAAAATTTCCATCAAATTTCGATTGCGGATGGAAAGTTTTCAATTTCATCGGGGATGAGGGTTTCGATATCGAGTTGTACCTGTGCCGGATTTTTGATGATGCAGGTTTCCACACCGGTGGTTCGTTTTCCCCAAACGAGTGCATCAAGGGCTTCATCGAGGTTGTCTATTGTGGCTGAAATACCCCAAATGCTTAGTTTAGGGCGATAGTCGAGAAGAAGCGCTATTCCTAACTGAGTGAGGACCCCACGTTTTGAGCCTAAGAGTTCATGCCATTCATCTACCACAATCAAATCAAGTTGAGAGAAGTAGGCTTCGTGATGTTTTTGTGCCAGAAGGATGTGCAGACTTTCGGGTGTGATGATGAGTACTTCCGGCATGGAACGTTGCTGTTTTTGTTTGGCTGATGAGCTGATGTCGCCGGTGCGCTGTTCAACTTGCCAATCGAGCCCGAGCTGTTCGCAGGTTTCCTGCATGGTTTTGGTGAGGTCTTTGGCGAGGGCACGAAGCGGGGTAATCCAAAGGAGTTTTAAGCGATGTTTATTTTTATGGGTTGAGGGTGATAGGGATGCTTGCTGAAGCGCTTTGATGATGACAGGAAAGAACAGGGCATAGGTTTTCCCGCTACCTGTTGGGGAGTTCAGTAAGCCGGATTTGCCTTCTAAAACGGCTTGCCATACATGTTTTTGAAATGGAAAAGGGCTCCATTTTTTGGAAGTGAACCAATTTTCAACGGTTGATAGGGCCTGTTCGAACATAGTGGGATAAACATACACGATTTGGGAATCATTCAGATGAGTAGCTTGATGCTAAGTTTTCGTGATTGCGGGCTTGACCCGCAATCACGAAAAGTTGATTTTTAGGACTCACAGCGCTTTGGGCACTGTGAGTCCTGTATGTGAGTGAGATAACACT
>CAZIQX010000296.1:0-2473 GCA_964541325.1 uncultured Chitinophagales bacterium
GGTTGGTTTGGATTTAAAGCTTTTTCGCACGAACAACCTGTTTTACGAAACTCCCGTTGGAGCCCGGTTGATTTATTTCATCCACCTTATTCGGAATTTCATAAAAAATTGATTGATATCGTAATCAAATGGCTGTGACGGTTTACTTTAAAATGCCGTGATTATGATACATACAATCCATAAAGTGGTTCTTTATAACCCTGTGAATGAATGGCTTTTACACCCGGGATTTCCGTTTTCCCTGTTTCTGACTGAAAACCGGTTTTATACGAAAAGATTGTTTGTGAAGGCTTTACCACTTATACGTTGTTAACTATCATCAAAAAAAGAGAGCTAAATAACCTTCTTTTTAAGATTTGTTCTTCAATGATCTCCTCGGACCGGGATTGATATGCTTTTCCAGTATTCGTTTACTTTCTTGTTTTACATCAACTAGTTTTCGGGCAGCCCACAGCGTTTCCCGCGCATATTTTGCTGCTTTATCCACATCAACAATAGGATAGGCATACGTTTCACCTAATCGAAAATCATATTCCTGTTGCTCAAATGGAGTTAATTTCCAAGGTTCATGAATGCGAGCATCAGGAATACAACGAAGTTCAGGAACCCATTTTCGAATAAAATCCCCTTGAGGATCGTGGTCGTAGCCCTGTTTTATGGGATTATACATACGAATCGTGTTAACACCGGTCACTCCTGCTTGCATCTGAAACTGTGGGTAATGAATTCCGGGCTCAAAATCCAAAAACTGCTGTGCTAAATGATGCACACCGTCGCGCCAATCCTGAAATAAATGATGCGTAAAAAAAGATACCAACATAGCACGCATCCGAAAATTCAGATACCCGGTTTGTCTTACACAGCGCATACAGGCATCAATAATGGGAATTCCGGTTTCACCCAATTGCCAAGCTTGAATCCAATCCGATTTTTGGGTTCGTTCTAAGGTATCATAGCCTCTATTAACAGAATGTTGTTCCATCTCAATCTCCATTTCGAATTTCTGAATGAAATGTGACTGCCATCGAAGCCTATCCTGAAAAGCGCCAAATCTCGTTTTAAGTTGTTTTTCTTGTTTGGCATGTTCTAAGGCTTTCCAAACCTGACGAATACTCAGATTTCCCCATGCTAAATAAGGCGATAATCGGGAACAGTGAACTCGACTTGTTTCCGGTTTCGAAATGTTTGCTGCATACCCATCTGCACGTTCGTATATAAATGATTTTAACACAGCTCGTGCTTCTGTTGCGCCACCTTTTTGGCGCTCGGTAATCAACGAGTCTTTTTCTGTGAACCGAAATTCATGTAGCTTAATGCAAACTCCACTTCTATTGGGCTGAATCACTTTAAATGAAGGAATCATATCAGCTTTCATCGTTGAAAACCAATATTGCAACCAATTTAGGCGATCTTTTCGCCCACGTTGTACGCCATTACTTGGAAATTCGAGCCACTCAATGCCTTCCGATGCACACCATTTCGCCACCTGTTTATCTCGGTCAAACGTTTTTTGAATGCCGGTTTCTTCATGGCTCAACAAACGCCGAATGCCAACTTGTTCATGTATGTGTGAAAAAACCGAAACCGCTTCTCCCCGAAGCACTACCACACGTTGATTAAACCCTTGTAGCGATGTATTCAAATCATCCAACGATTCCTGAATAAATTCAAAATGTCGGGACGAATAGTGCGGATCGCTCATTAAAGAAGGTTCAAATACATACACAAACACAACCGGTTCCTCCCGTTGAAAAGCCTCAAAAATGGGCGCATGATCGTACAAACGTAAATCGCGTTTAAACCAAACCAGTGAAATCATATGCGTTTAAACGCCAACACGCTACGTTTACGTTCAAACAATTCATTTTTTTGGGCAAATCCCCGATTCACTTCGTTCATCGGGGTCGGGCTGCTTTGGGGTCGCCCCGAAATCATTCGGGGCTCCGTAGTTTTTTTGTGTTCGTAAACTCCCCAAAAAAACTACCAAGCCCGTCGCATCCCTTTTGCGAGGGTGATTTGCAACGCTCCCAAACGATGTTTTAGCGTGAGTTTCGACACTAAATTTCGTTGATTACTAAATTAACTTTTGATACTATATCTCAACAATAATACACTGTTTAAATTCATAGTTTTCCCATTTAAAATCATGGCTGGCTTGAATTAAATGGCAATAAAGAACTCTTTAATCCATAATCGTTCACGTAACCTCTAACTGATATAGATGCCAACATTACACTGGATTGGAAAAGACAAAGTTATCAATCATCACCTAGATGTTCCGTTTAAGATATTGGAACACTCTTACGGTTTTGACAACGGAACGCAAACAGACCAAGAGACCCAAAGTGGAAACAAAATTATACATGGCGACAACCTTGAAGCTCTCAAAGCCCTTTTGCCCGAATACGAAGGACGAATTGACTGCATTTACATAGACCCACCATACAATACAGGAAACGAAGGTTGGGTGTAT
>CAZIQX010000297.1:0-2414 GCA_964541325.1 uncultured Chitinophagales bacterium
CTGATTGCTGATTGCTGATTGCTGATTGCTGATTGCTGATTGCTGATTGCTGATAAAATTATTCGCAAATTCACAAGAATGGCAACCGAAAATGAAAAAACACACTTTTAAAAATACACTTTTCAAGAAAACTGCGCCCCTCAAATCACCAAAAATTTCCATACACCCTACTCCAACTATAAACCTGTAAACCTTTATACCTCAACACCTTTATACCTTTTCTTTTATTTCACGTATTTGTAGCCCGTTCCATGAACCGTAAGTACATGACGAGGATGCGATGGTATAGGTTCTAAACGTTGACGAATTCTCAAAATAAAATTATCAACGGTTCGTGTTGTGGGAAGTTCGTGTTCATATCCCCAAATGTGTTGTAACAATTCATCTCGTGATACCACTTTGCCCGCATGTTCATGAAAAAACAGTAAAATTTCAATTTCCTTATGAGAAAATGCCACTTCATCTCCTTCTTTATTATACACTTGCCACGAGTTTTTATGAACTCTCAGATTTCCCATTTCGATCATTGTTGATTCAGCTGAACCAGGAGTTTCTTGTGATTTTTCATATCTGCGTAAAACGGCTTTTACACGTGCTAAGAATTCACGCAAACTAAATGGCTTTGAGATGTAATCATCTGCTCCGAGTTCGAGTCCTCGTACTTTATCTAATTCTTCATTTCGCGCGGTAAGCAAGATTAAGGCTGTCGATCTTTCTGCTTTTTGCATGTTTCTAGCTAAATCAAAACCGGACAGTTCCGGCATCATTACATCAGAAATTACTAAATCAAACGCCTGATGCTGAAGTAAATTCCATGCAATGGCTCCATTTTCAGCCGTTATTACTTCGTAACCTTCAAATTCAAGATTATCTGCGATTCCTGCTCGCATTTCGGGTTCATCTTCCACCACTAAAATTCGTTTTTTCATGCTTTTGGAAAGGTTAATGTGATACTAGTGCCCTGTTCGGGTTCGCTTTCAAGTAAAATTGTTCCACCATAAGCCTCAACCATTTTTTTGACTAAACTCAGACCTAAACCAGTTCCTTTAGTTTTTTGAGTTAGTGAATTTTCAACTCGAACAAAGGGCTCAAATATACTTTTTTGCCACGATTTAGGGATACCTAATCCTTTGTCCTGAACGGTTAAAGAAATAAACGTGAATTCTTCTTGTACCCGAATTTGAATACATTTCTTGTCGGGTGAATATTTTACGGCATTATCCATCAAATTAAGTAAAACTTCCATAAGATCGTTTTTATTTGCCATAATGAAGCAATCATGCTTTGGATAAATCACTTCAAAAACAAAACCCAATCGTTCCACATATAAACGATAGGTGTCTTCAACGGTCATAACTACATCCTGAATTGAAATTCGCTCCGCTTTAAACTCTTTTTTACCCGCATCCATTTTTGAAAAATTCAACACATTGTTGATTAAATGCCCCAATCGCTCTGCTTCTTGCTCTATCACTCGTAAATAATGTTGCCTTTTTTCTTCTGTTGGGATGCGTCCTAAACTTAAGGTTTCAGCATTCATTCGAATTAATGCAAGGGGTGTTATTAGTTCATGCGATACATTTGCCACGAAATCGGTTTTTAATTGGGCCATGTGTTGCTCTTTTTTCCAAGCGCGCATCACTATAATCACCGTAAATCCAATAATTACAATCAAAAGTGAAACCATTAACCAACTGCGTATTTCACGGGTTCGGGTGAGATTTTGCAACGATTCTGATTGCATTTGTACGGTTAGTTGTAAATCAGGAAGAAACCAAACTTCTTGTTGCACAAGGGAATAAGAGGTGTCAATCAAACCGGATGAAAATAACTCTCGCTCATCATCTTCCCGATATTCCGAAAGACGAAAACGGATATTTTCATCGCTTAAAAGTTGTATCATCGGGATAATATCATTGCGAATGAATGCGTGTAGTTCTAATACCAAAACGGAATGGCTTGATTTTTTTCCTAGAACCAATAACCGTTCGGTTTTATCCAAAAAAAACACATCCGATGTAATGGAAGCGGATTTTTCGAGTTCTAACCAGATTGATAACCACTTTTCCTGTTGATCTGATTGCTCACCCGAAACCAATCGTAATCTATTATTTTCGAATTGATACAAAGCTTTTAAAGGACCGGAAGCACTTCTTGCCCGAATGGCTTCAAAATCATCAAAATAGTCATTCACCAATTCCACCGATTGTTTGTTGATTCCGGCTAAGAGCAAGCTTAACTGTTTACTATACACGTTTTTGAGTAACTCCGCATCTTCACGAGAAGTCAACCAAGTGTGTAAACTCATCATCGAGAAAACCATAAAAACGGCACTAAAGACAAGAATTCCGATGGTTTTCCCACGCATAGATGCCTCTAATTAACTTGTGTTAGTGCAAAAATGAGCAGATTAG
>CAZIQX010000298.1:0-2057 GCA_964541325.1 uncultured Chitinophagales bacterium
CAATCAGCAATCAGCAATCAGCAATCAGCAATCAGCAATCAGCAATCAGCAATCGGCAATCGGCAATCGGCAATCGGCTTTAAAAACTCTGCTAGTTTCCAGCTTCCAGCTTCCAGCTTCCTGCTTCCTGCTTTAGACTTTAGACTTTAGACTTTCAAATCACATCTGCTTTCATAAAGCCAGTCATGGCAATTATCAAACCTAGACCATTAAATAAAAGAAGAACGCTAAATCCAAAACTAACCTGTGACCAAATTTCTGTAATACTAGGGTTTGTAAGGGAATAAACAGGGATTTCACTAACGTTTATCTTTGGCCGTTCATCATCGTCCGTTTCAAAAATCATTACCATTCCATTGGTTTTTGAGCCAGTTTTTGAAGCTATAAACCCATCAAATACTTGTTTGTATTCTTTGGCAGATGTCAAAAAACGTTTTGGAAGTTGGAGCCCGGAGTGGGCTAAATCGGCCACCGTGAATGCGTAAGCAGCAGTTGGTGATAACTGTGCAAGTAAAGACGCAACTTGGTCGCGGAGTTGTTCGCGATTGCTAAGGTTTTCATCTAATTTTTGGGACAAGATGGCCACTTTTTTTGCTCGTTCATCACCCAAATCAGCCATCATTTTTTGAAATTCTTTCATCACAGCCTGCATATCGCCATTGGAGGATGGCTTGAAAGCAGCCATTTTTGGGCGGTCTTCAGCAAATAATTGCATTCTATAACGAGTTTTTTGTGCAGTAATTTCATCGGTGTTGGGTACTTCTACGGCACGACCCGCAATTAAAACAGCTGCACGGGGTACAATGAACACGGAAAAAATCCAGAAAACTAACAACGTTAAAAATGAGGCTGAGCTTGAACGAACAACAGAACTTATTCCAATCCCAATCAACACAAAAAAGCTGAAATGGAGTAGACCGGCTAGGATAATCAGACTTAGGCGAATCCAATCATCGGTAGAAAGTTGAATGCCAAAAAGTGGCAATAGAAGCAGACCAAGAAGAATTACGACAAGTAAGGGAGCAATTAAGGCTGTTAAAATGCCTGTTAATTTGGCCACTATAAAAGTTGTTCTAGGTACAGAATGGGAAAATAAAAGACTTAACGTGCCTTGTTCGCGCTCTCCATTTACCGAATTATAGGTAAATACAATAGCAAATAAGGTAAGTACCACTGAGAACATAAATTCTAAATCGAAACTTCGGAACACGGCTAAAATCGTATTATCGCCATAACGAGAATCTTGAGCTACTAAATCGCCGGATGTTCTTAAATCCACTTTTCTTCCAACATCATTAGCTAAACCAGATACTAAAACGGATAGGGGATTAGGTGGCAAAAACACTTTTTGATTCACCATTTGCCAATAGGTTGCCTGAGATAATTGGCTTTGGTGTTCAGAAATAGCTGATTCATATTGGATTCGTGCGTTTGTGTAGTTTTGAATACCAACTACAAAAGAGATGATGACTAATATCGCTAAGAGGCAAAATGAGATAACAAAGTGGCGAGTATTTAGAAGTTGTTTGAGTTCTTTTTGATATAAAATGCCGAACATAAATGCTCCTTTTTAGTGTATTTCTTCCATATAACCTGCCATATAGTGCAAGTAGAGGGTTTCCAAATTTTCATCTTGGAGTTCTTCCGATGATTTTTGCATCACTAATTTTCCTTGATTCATGATGCCGACCGTGTTAGCAATTTCCTTTGCACGAAAAATGTCATGAGTTGACATCAAAATCGCTTTGCCTTCGTTGCGTAATTCGGCAAGCAAATTCGAGAATTCGTTTCCTGCTTTAGGGTCGAGTCCTGATGTGGGTTCATCCAATAAAATAGCAGGCGTATTTTTTAGAATAGCTATGGCAATTCCACATTTTTGACGCATCCCTTTTGAGAAGCCATGTAATTTTCTGTGATGAGCTTCTTTTTGTAAACCTACTCGAAGTAAAACGTGTTCATAATCTTTTTCTGAATAATGTGTATTACCCCCAATTTTCGAGAAGAAATCCAAATTTTGGACAGCAGTAAATTGGCCGTACAGTTGTACATTTTCAGAT
>CAZIQX010000298.1:2067-2363 GCA_964541325.1 uncultured Chitinophagales bacterium
AAGTGGTTCTTCGTGAGTAATTATTCCATTTATCAATGCTTTACCGTATGTTGGTTCAATAAAATTGAGGAATAGATTCATTGTAGTGGTTTTGCCGGCGCCATTTCCACCAAGTAAGGCATAGATTTCACCTTGGTGAACCTGTAAATTCAGATTATCTAGCGCAGTAATGTGATTGTCGTAGGTTTTAGTGAGGTTTTGAGCCTCTAGAATGGGTGAGTTCATGTTGAAATGGTTTAAGTGGTAAGGTGTTAGAAAAAGTTGTAAAGTTGTAAAGTTGTAAAGTTGTAAAGTTG
>CAZIQX010000299.1:0-1695 GCA_964541325.1 uncultured Chitinophagales bacterium
ATCTTCCTTTAAATCTGTCCAATATTGAATGGTTTTGATGGCGCGCTGCCAATCTTTGATTCCCTTTTGAACCACTTCCCGGTTGTGATGTGGTTCAAACCGTTGGTCAACTTGCCAGAAATGTTGAATTTCCTCAGCGTTTTTCCAATAGCCAACGGCTAATCCGGCTAAATAAGCCGCGCCCAATGCGGTAGTTTCGGTCACTTTGGGACGCACAACGCGGGTATCCAACACATCTGACTGAAATTGCATCAATAAATTATTTACCGTTGCACCGCCATCCACTCGAAGTTCTTTTATGGGGATGCCACTGTCGGCTTGCATGGCTTTTAATACATCCATGGTTTGATAAGCAATGGCGTCCAAAGCGGCACGAGCAAGGTGTGCATCGGTTGTGGCGCGAGTTACCCCCAATAAGGTTCCTTTGGCATGTGCATTCCAATACGGTGCTCCTAATCCGGCAAAAGTGGGCACAAAAACCACACCACCGGAATCCGAAACACTCAGCGCTTTGGCTTCAATTTCATCCGATTTGACGATAAGCCCAAGGTTATCACGCAACCACTGAACCACGGCGCCACCAATAAAAATGGAGCCTTCAAGAGCATAAACGGTTTGTTCACCGATTTTCCAGGCAACTGTTGTAAGTAAGTTATTTTTAGAGAGAATCGGTTTGTCGCCTACGTTCATCAACATAAAACAGCCGGTGCCATAGGTGTTTTTAACCATACCTTTTTCCGTACACTGTTGACCAAACAAAGCGGCTTGTTGGTCGCCGGCTATGCCCGAAATCGGCACTTTGGAAGCGAAAATGGTTGTTTTAGTGTGCCCATAAAGTTCGCTACTCGCTTTTACTTGTGGCAGCATATTCATCGGGATGTCGAACAAGTCGCATAGTTCTTTATCCCACGTTAGCGTGTTTATAGTAAACAATAAGGTTCGGGAGGCATTGGAAACATCGGTGATGTGTAATTCGCCACGGGTGAGATTCCAAACTAGCCATGTATCAATCGTTCCACAGATGAGCTCACCGGATTCGGCTTTTTCGCGAGCGCCTTTTACGTTATCCAGTATCCACTTGATTTTTGTAGCAGAAAAGTAGGGGTCGAGAACGAGTCCGGTTTTTTCTTGAATCAGAGTTTGATGTCCGGCTTTACGGAGTTCATCACAATAATCGGCGGTGCGTTTATCTTGCCATACAATGGCGTTGTAGATCGGCTTTCCGGTTGATTTATCCCAAACGACCACCGTTTCCCGTTGATTGGTGATACCGATTGCCGCCAGATTTTTACCATTGAGTCCGGCTTTGGTGGTGGCTTCAGCGGTTACGCCAGCTTGGGTTGACCAAATTTCTAAAGGGTCGTGTTCTACCCAACCGGGCTGAGGAAAGATTTGTTTGAATTCGCGCTGAGCGACAGAGATGATATTTCCTGATTTATCAAAGATGATGGAACGGGAACTTGTGGTACCCTGATCCATTGCTAAAATGTACTGCTCCATAGACTTAACTTAAATTCTGTTTGATAGATTGAAAGTATGAAAATGGAAGCGTTTTTATTCTATTTCAGGAGTACTAATTTCTGTATGTGCTGCTTATCGGGTGTTAGTAAACGAATCAAATACACACCGCTTGCTAGTCCGTTTCCATCAAACGGAACCGAATACGTTCCAGCAGCCTGACGTTCAGATCGCATT
>CAZIQX010000299.1:1705-2078 GCA_964541325.1 uncultured Chitinophagales bacterium
TTGAGGATTAAATGGATTCGGATAAATAGATGTGATTTGAGAAGTTGTGGGTTTTTCCGAGCTATCTATAATGCGAGCTGAAGTGGTGTTGAAATGATTGGGAGAAGGAGTTCCTTGAATCCATTCATTGGCACCATCTTGTATTCGAAATAATGATAAATCAGTGGTTTGTGGGCCAAATTCTATGGTGTCAATCCACGACTGCGTATCTTTTCTCCAAATTCCAAGAAATTCACCATTCTTTGAAAGTTTGAAGTTGGCATGAGTGAATCCTTTGGAAGTTTCATCATCCGCCCAAATAATGAGATATTGATTGGGTTCAATCACCAACTCTGAATAATCAAATTTTTCCGTTTTATACTAGTTATCTGAA
>CAZIQX010000299.1:2088-2346 GCA_964541325.1 uncultured Chitinophagales bacterium
TTACACTTTGTATGGATAATGGATAGGATGCATCATCAATCAATTCATCATCTTGCCAAAAAGTTATGGCGGCTGTTCCTTCGTCTGTGTTGATTTTATCATCCATGACTTGCCAAAAAATGATCGTGCTAAAATGTGATGTTGCTATCGTTTGCTCTTTTACCGCATACCCTATGTCAATTTTAGGGTCGAGTTTATAAACCCAAGGGGCGAGTGGGCCGGGTATCAATTGAGTTTGAAGACTTGCAATACGCTCCT
>CAZIQX010000300.1:0-2340 GCA_964541325.1 uncultured Chitinophagales bacterium
AACTTTGTTTACTTCTTCGTTAGCAACGGCTTTAATTTCTCGTGATACCTGATTGTCAATATCCGAATTGATGGAAATGTTAAACCCACGAGCACTCGATTCCATAGTTGCAATCACATTAAAACGATTGATTCGGTCCATAATATCACGGAATGTCTGTTCAGATTTTCCATTAGCCTTTTTCTCAAATTTGAATCGCACGCCGGTATTTTCCATGTTTATCTGTGCTTTAGGTGCTCCACTTGTTATGGTCAAATTCGCTTCAACAGCGCCGTTTCCTTGCTCAAATCCACTAGGAAGTGAACCACCGCCACCTAAAGAAAGGGTACGTAAACTCAACTTTGGCATAGTAAAAGTGAAGGCTTCAATCGGTTTATCACCCAAATAATTGAATTCCCCGTTGATAGTCATCGTTTCATTTGATGGATTAACACCGTTAAATAATAAGGTAGTCGGGCGACCAATAAGTTTTTGATTATCAATGATATCGCTAATCGTACCTGTTAGTGCAATCTGATTTTCTGTGGTATAATTAACGTTTACTTTTTTAATCCAAAAATCCGGATTGGCTTCAAATTGTTTGTATCGAATGTTCTGACCTTTCAAACGTTCGGGTTCAGGTTCTTTCGCTTGTTCATCTGATTTGAAATAAGCCAAATAGGTACGACCGGTTTCGGCATACCCCAAATACTCGTTTACCGAGTTCATTAATTCAGGTCCTAACAGTAATTCACCGATTTTTTGGGAATCAAAATCCGGTAATTTTGCAGCTTCACGCGCTTTGCGATAGTCGTCTTCAATCCACTCATCAACTTGGGTGGTACCTGCATTCACGATTTGGAGACCTGAGTTCAGTTCTGCTGTAGCTGTGTTTACTCGTTTTTTCAGATCGTTTGCTGTTTTGGATATTTCATTGATAGATTTCAATGCCTCCTCTGCCGCTTTTACATCTTTGATGTTTTTCACATCAAGGGCTTTCACTTTTTGCTCAACATCTGTCACCGATTGATTGATTTTCAAATTATCAACACTTGTTGTAACGGTGTTTACCTGAGTCGTGATAGCGTTTTTTAAGGAGTCAATTTTCTGAGGGGATGAAAGTTGCAACACAGCAATCAGACTATCAGCATTAATTGAAGTATTGGCCAACTGAAACACAGGTTGTTGTTTAACCTCATTTACAAGCGCTTGTTTAGCCTGTTTAGTTCGTTCCTTAGCTTGTTTGGCCAACGCTGATTCGCTAGTGTCAGCCGGTTCTTCTTCAGGAATCCAATCTAAGGGTAACTCACCTGAAGTAGTTCTGTTGGTATTGGTTTTAATGTCAGCTAATGTCACTTCATCAATAATTACTTTTTTTTGAAGTAATTTCCAGGCTTGAATAGAAACCTTGGTAGTACCTGTTTCGAATCGGTTTTGCATGAGATTTTCGGGATTGGCGACTTGTAATCGTTCCCAAGCCATAGTGCCGGCAAAAAAACCAATCTTAAAATCATCCAATTCAACTAAAGCGCCATTTTGAACGCTTAAGGTTTTTTCTAATTGTTGCTCAATAAACTCATCGGTTAAAAAATAAACTCCGGCAGCGGTAAGTAAGCCAAGAATGAGAAATAGTATGAGTCCGCCTTTTCTAAAGATTTTCATAATTAACCTCCGAATTTTTCATACAACATGAATAGTTTTGAGCCTTTAAGCACTTTATTCACTTTCGAGTTTTGAAACCATTTCAACGCATGAGTGCGGTATTTTTTGATGAGAAAGAGGAAAACAGGAAACATGAAGGGAGTGGCGATAATAGCTGCTACAAAACTTCCCATCAAAACAGTGTTGTTGAAATTGGTTAGTATCATGGCAGAATTGTACCAATCGGTGTAAGTAGCCTGCATAGACTCTAGTGTAAGCAAATAGTAGCCGAAATCATGGAAAACACCATCGAGGGCAAAGCCTACTAGGGCAAATATTCCCATTCCCAGCAATGCCATCGAAAAATTGACATTAAATAAAATGAGAAAAACAATTAGGATAAGATGATGAAAGCTGAACCACGGGGTGAGTCCCATAATCATGCCGATTGACATTCCACCTGCAAGCTGTGCGGGACTATGTTTTTCGGAGTTCAGAAGTTTTATGAGTTTAAAAATGATGTCGATACCAAACATAGGCCTCCTTGTTGATTCGATTCAAAATACAAAATAAAATAGGTATTAGGCTTAAGGTAAAAGGTATTTGGAAAAGTTGTGTTTCTGAAAAGGTATAAAGGTGTAAAGGTATAAAGGTGTAGAGGTTTAGATTATTCAGTATTCAGTATTCAGTATTCAGTATTTAGTATTCAGTATTCAGTAT
>CAZIQX010000301.1:0-1103 GCA_964541325.1 uncultured Chitinophagales bacterium
CCTGTATGTGAGTGAGATTACACTCATGAGTGATTCAATCCTCACATAAACGACTTACAGCCCGCGAAGGCATTCGGGGCTGTAAGTCGTTGGTACGCTTACGCGAATTGGCATCAAAAGGCAATTCCTGTTTGTCGTTTTCCAACGGTTTAACGTGTTGTAAACCTTTTATCAAATACCTAAAAGCTTTTGAATCGCGGAAACCTCATCATCGTTTACAAGATGACCCATTTGCGGATAAATTCGCTTATCTACTTTTGCCCCTCTTTCTTCAAAAATTGAAGCCGTTTCGTGAACGCGTTCAACCGGGATGTGAAAATCCACATCACTGCAACCTAAAAAAATCGATTGATGCGATAAATCCGAAGCATATCGCTCTAGATTGAGTTGTTCACCAATCAATCCCCCGCTTAATCCGGCAACGAGCTTAAACGCATAAGCAGAACGAGCTGCAAATTCTAAACTCAAACAAGCCCCTTGAGAAAACCCAACCAATATCACTTGAGATTCATGGAAGCCCTGATCCTTTAATCGCTTAACAATATCATCCAATAATTTCAAAGCAGAATCTAAGTATGGCTGATTCATTTGTTCTTCAGCCATAAAACTATACGGATACCAAGTATTGCCACTCGCTTGAGGTGCAATTAAAGTGGTTTGGGCATCTGCAAAAAGTTCTCCCAATGAAAACATGCTTTGCGCTGTTGCACCGCGTCCATGAATTAGAATCAGGATAGTTTTTGCACGTTCAAGTGGTGCACCGGCTACAGCTACACGGGCATTTCCGTGCGGGTGAGAATCGTTATCAAACATAAAAGACCTTGTTTGGGCTATTGATACACGTTTGAGAATCGATTCGTTCCAAATCGGTAACTCAAAATAAAATTTACACCAAAAAAGGATTCGTTGAGAATGTAATCGGCACGGGTAATATTGGTCATTTGCATGTCCAAAATAAAATTCCAATGATCGGACATCATGTAACTAGCCCCAAAATGGAAATCAAAATTTAAGGAGCGATCCATATTATCTTGGTTCGTTACATTAGGAAATTCTTCGATATCGTTGTATGCATAAGTAGCACCAACCCCTAAAAAAGGCTG
>CAZIQX010000301.1:1113-2322 GCA_964541325.1 uncultured Chitinophagales bacterium
TCCAGTTAATACTTTGAATTTCTCGATAATCGGGTAATGCGGCACCAAAAATGCCGATTGCAGCTCTAAATGATATACGCCAATCACTATCAGAGGGAACCCCTAATTCACCGACAATTCCGTAACCGGTGCCGGGTTTCATCGTTCTGATTAAAAAACCACCGCCTATTTCAAGTTGAGCTTTTACCTCAGTTACACTTGCACTTACTAAAAGAAGCGTTAATAAACTAAACAGTAAAAGTGAAAATCCGTTTTTTTTCTGCATGAATACCAAATTCAACGAGTTCAAGCTTTAAGTATAGAAAAATCTTGAGATTTCTTCAGTTTTAAAACCGACTGAACCATTAAATCTATCAAATAATTGATGTCAGTCATGGATGCCATTTCAACCGGCGAGTGCATATAGCGCAAAGGAAGGGAAATCAACGCACTTACAACGCCCCCATTTTGAAAGAAAATGGAATCCGTATCCGTTCCGGTTCGATTGCTTGTTGCTTCATGTTGAACAGGAATTTTTTGCGCATCCGCTACTTCTTCAATGAATTGAACCAATTTGGGATGATTGGCTGAACCGTGCGTTAACGTAGGACCTGAACCCAATTTAACTTCGCCATGTTCGCGCACATTAATTCCCGGGGTATCGGTTGCATGAGTAACATCGGTAACAATTGCCATATCGGGTTTAATACGATGTGTCATCATTCGAGCGCCAAATCCGCCAATCTCCTCTTGTACGCTATTCAACGCAATTACATTTACTTTTAGATCTTTTTTATGTTCGGCTAAACGTTTAAAGGCTTCAGCAATAATGAATCCCCCTATTCGGTTATCCAAGGCACGTCCACATAAGATTTCATCATTTAAAAACTCAAAATCATCAACATACGTGATAGGGTCGCCCACTTGCACTAATTCCAAGGCTTCTTCTTTAGTTTTAGCCCCGATATCAATAAAAATATCAAACCATTTAGGCAACTTGTTGTTTTCTTTATCCTGAAGATGAATCGCTGTGTTTCCAACTACTCCCGAAACGATTCCATTTTTGGTGTGAATAAACACTTTTTTTGCTCGGGCAATACTCACATCACTCCCACCTAATCGAGTTACGTATAAAAATCCCTGATCAGACACATAATTAATCATCATTCCAATTTCATCGCAATGTGCTTCTAAGACCACGGTTTTGGCAGAATCATGGTGATGTAATAC
>CAZIQX010000302.1:0-1318 GCA_964541325.1 uncultured Chitinophagales bacterium
GGTTCGATTAATGCTGCTATCACATTAGCTATTGCAAAGCTTTATCAATGTCGTAATTCCTCATAGGTTCGATTAATGCCCCGTCAATTTGTTTCCTCAATATGGCTTTATTTTGCAATAAACGCAAGTCTAACGATTTATTAAACTCCATTTTTCAAGTCGTATTTTTTACTTTCTACAATTAACTTTAATTTTTTTATCCTAAGCTATTATTCTTTGGTAAGTTACACTCATTTTTGTCAGTTCATGTATCCAATTCTACGACTTAGTTGCTCTCCTTTCAAAAAACATGCTTTATAGCCGTTCAACGCCTGTTTTAACCTTCCCTATTTTAACAACTCGTTATTGGTTTTCCGATTTATATCAAGTTTAACTTCTACGACTTTTCACCTGCTCTCCTTTTGCTGTAATCAGCAATTTTAATCAGAATGGTCTTGTTTAAGTTTCCCATCTCTAGTAATCGTGATTACTTTCCGTACCGGTTTTTCTTTGGTCAATACCTCACTTATTGTCCACCCTACTTGTTCTTTGGCTTTATTCCAGCTTAAACAAGCTCTAAGCTTTACCTGCATTCCTGTTTCCAGCTGCTCTTTTTGAATCCAGTAAGGAGGTATAAATACCCCATTCACAATGGCAAAACCTTTTTGAGTTACTTGAATCCTGCCTTCCACGGTTTGTATAAAATCCGGATGCGTATCTACTTGTCGGTAAAAGTCAGGCAGTATTTTCCCCTCTACTACAAGAGCTTGTATCACGGTATTTTTCCCAATATGCACTCCTTTTAGGGTATATATTTTTCCAAGCTTATCCATCAAAAAGGTTTTATTCGCGTTATGTCCACTCACAATAAAATGTGTCAACCTTGCCCCATGGGATAGATATTCCATCAAGGTATCTTGATGCGCTTGTGTATAATCTTCCGGTTCAGCATTCGCCGTATCAAACCATTTCTCACCTATCCAATACGTTATTTTATTAGGTACGGGATACCCGTTTTGTTCTAAGAGATGCTTTCTTACTTGAATCCAATAACTTGCCCTCTTGTAATCGTTTTCGTGCATATAGATATGGCAAAGTTTCTCCATGAGTTTACTTTCCATTAACGTGGGCTGTTTAAGACTTAAGGCTTTTAGCAATAGAGCTTTTTGGACTGGTAATTCATTACATAATTCAGCAAGTTCATGGTAAATCCAGGTTTCGGACTGTTTAGCAAGTTGTTGCAAAAAGAAAGCGGTTGCTTTTTGTGTATCGCCTGTTAAACGATGTAGTTTACCCAGATAATAGGCTGAAAATCGGGGTTGTGGATTACTCTTTAAGG
>CAZIQX010000302.1:1328-1812 GCA_964541325.1 uncultured Chitinophagales bacterium
GGTGTGCCTTCCATGCTCGCCTTGTCAAGTTCTGCAATGCATGCCTTACTCATGGTGTTTACTAACCGTTCCCATGTTGATGGTATTCGTTTACCATTAAACTCTTCGTTTACAAAAAGTTCTGTTTCGTGTAACTGCGACTCCAACAACAAACAGGCTGTTTCAACGTATGATTCGAGTGGCCATGTTTCTACGTGCCGAATCAATGCAATCGCAAGATATTTGGCAGACTCCTCCGTTGAACATAGGTATGCATAATTTCGATAGAACAGAAATAAACCGGATAGGTTTGGCAATTTTTTTTCAGGGAAATAGAATAAGGTTTTGCTCCCCAAATAAAAGAGTTGGTTAATAAGAATGGTATTATCTGTTGGCAGGATGTTTTTCCATAAAGGATGATTCCACCAACTTATGATCTCTTTTACATTCGATTGAACAATAGCCCCTTTCAGATTGTCGTACACTACCCACGCTGCCGCTTCAT
>CAZIQX010000302.1:1822-2241 GCA_964541325.1 uncultured Chitinophagales bacterium
AATTGGGGACGTTTAGGAGTGTCTTCACGATGTGTTTGGGTAACCGAACGAACACGCGCTTTATTTTGAGGATGATTAGGATCGGCCACAATCATACTCGTAACTCGTGCATCGGCAGCACGTGCGGTACTCCACTCCGTAAACTGATTGGCTTTGTTGCTTTGGAAAATAATGATAGAATCGTAACTAGGATTGATTAATTTCATGAGTCCACGGCGCATCATCTCCACTTGTCGGTCGGTTAAAAACCCTGAGAATACCGAACCTTGGCGATGTTCGAGCCATTTGCGCATGTATTTCATTACTCGAGATATTCTCAGCAGCTTTGGTATCTTGAAGTACTTGACGAGCTTGAGAGACTTCCTTGATGTGACTTGGGCGCTAATGAGCTGTTCAAATGGAAATGTCCCGAGCACATC
>CAZIQX010000303.1:0-2187 GCA_964541325.1 uncultured Chitinophagales bacterium
ACAAGCGGAAAGCCCGACCCGAGTGAGCGTAGCGAACGAGGGGCATGCCCAAAAAAAACTCAAAGAAAGATGATGAAAGACGGAAAAGGTATAGCTAACAGCTAAAGACTGAAGGCGAAAGATGCTAAAAGCTGTACGATCAAAGCTAAAAGTTGAAATTTAAGGGCAAAACAGTCGAAAGCAGATTGCAGATTTTCTGTTTACTGAACGTAACTCATTCATAAATCACACATCAACATTTAAAAATGGTAATAATTATTCAAGATGTATTTTTGGTTTTTCGCTTCGGCCGATCAATTATACATCATAAATCAACCATCAAAAATCTCTGACCAATAAATACTGACAACTCAAAAATTTCCCTACTCCTTAATCTCAACACCTTTCTCCTCCCTGACCCTGAAGTCTTGCTACTTACTGCTGATACCAAAGGTACCGCGCAGCGCTTACTTTACACCTTTAAACCTCTATACCTTTATAACTTTTCTGAAATACACCTTTTCTGAATTACAACTCTACAACGTTTAAAAAACCACACAAACCGGACTTGGAACGCGCATTTCATCAACAAAACTGAGCAAACCTGATTGTTTATCTCGTCGAAATACAACCATATTTTGGCTGTGTTGATTGGCTACGATCACAAAATTACCATCCGGACTCAAGGCAAAATTTCGTGGCCATTCGCCCCGGACGCTCTCCATTCCAATTTGATCTAATGATCCATTTCTTGGGTGAATTGCAAAAATAGCAATACTATTATGCCCTCTGTTGGATGCGTACAAAAAGCGTCCATCGCCGGAAATATGAATATCTGCGCATAGATTATACCCATCAAAATCGCGTGGTAAGGTAGTGACACTGTTGCGTTTTTTATACTCGCCACGCTCAGTTCGTTCAATCAATGTTACAGTGGCATCGAGCTCGTTCAACACATAAATCCATTTTCCGTTAGGATGAAAATCGAGATGTCGGGGTCCGGCACCGGGAGTCATATCGAGGGTTTGAGCCGATTTAAATTGTTGCTTGATGGTATCCACCGAAGAAATCCACAGTTGATTGGTGCCCAAATCAACCGAAATGAGCTCGTTTGTAAACGGTGAAATCCAAACCGAATGGGCATGGGGCGCATCCTGACGTTTATGCACACCTTTTCCGGTATGTTGTTGTACATCAAGAAGTTTGGATAAAATCCCATCAGCGTTGGCACGTAATAATCCCACATTGCCACCCGAGTAATTGGCGGTAAAAACATAGCCTTGAGAATTACTAGTTATGTGACAAGGATGTGCTCCACCGGATTCACTTCTGCTCAAAAAAACTAGAGAATCACCCGTAATTCGATAAGACTCTACCATTCCTTGTTCTAATTCATTTACAACAAATAGGGTTTTTTTATCTAAGGATTTGGCTAAAAATGAGGGGTTTTGCGTGCGTGCTGCCAATCCGTGATCTTCAAGCTTTCCATCCGGTTTTAACTCAAAAGCATAAATGCCTTTGCTTTCGCCATCGGTGTAGGTCCCTACAAAAAATAGATAGGAATCCCACTGTTCTCGCGGAAGGGAAGCTTTATCAATTTGGCAGGAAATCAATACTAAAAGAATGGATAGACGAAAAATAAATGACGCAAACATGATAAAGTATTCGTTAAACTACGTAGGAGAAGCTACTGCTTCGGTACTCAAAGTACAACGATTGTTTTTCAAATACGATGATTAACCCATTCCTCATATGTTCCGGAATCTGCGCGGATTACATGATTGTTTGGCAAACGTGACCTATTGAGCACTTAGGCATTTCTACCTTTTTTTGCAATTCAAGAAGTGAATGAGTAAAGCACGTAAAACAAGGGTTTACAAGGTTCAGATTGATACAAAGACGTAAACTATGCTGAATTTCTTGCTAGTATCAGGTTGTTCTGCTAATCGGATAGCACAATCATCGCTACTTTTGTTAAAGTGGAATTTAATTCAATAGATTAAAAACGATAGCTGCCAGACTACCACCCAACAATGGGCCAACAAAAGGAACCCATGCATAAGCCCAATCACTTGAGCCTTTTCCTTTAATAGGTGCTAGTTGATGAAACAATCGTGGACCCCAATCGCGAGCCGGATTAATTGCATAACCGGTTGGACCACCTAAGGAAAGACCAATTACCCAAACCAAAAAAGCAACCGGAATAGC
>CAZIQX010000304.1:0-347 GCA_964541325.1 uncultured Chitinophagales bacterium
ATCCAACTTACTAAAGGTCTTTGATTTACTTCAGGCCATTTATCACCGAAATTTGCAAGAGTATATTGCATTACATGGAGGTGAAGAAAAGTTTCTTTTTAATGGTAGCAAAGAGACCGACAAAATTGTTATTAAACTTGTTTTTGATGGTGGCATAAATGGCTATGAAATTAACCTTTTGAGATCACAATCAGGTTTGCTTGTGCACGGTGAGTTTTTAATGTATGAGCAAGTATCATCAACAAGTATTACAAATAATCAACAAGAGGCTCAAGTAAAGTTTAACACGTCTTTTAGGGCACATTATATTCAAAATTATCTCGAATCGGTTCAAAAGTATCATTTTT
>CAZIQX010000304.1:357-2162 GCA_964541325.1 uncultured Chitinophagales bacterium
TAGAATGTCTCACATCGAAAACGATGTCCACTTCCTGTACAATAAGGGTGAGAATTTAGCAGCTTATTTGTATAACATAAAAAAAGAAGATCCTACTACTTATTTTTATATAGTTAAGACGATTCAAAGTATTGTGCCTTACTTTTCAGATTTTTACTTAAAACCAAATGAAAATGGTTATTTACGATTGCATTGGAGAAGTATTTTTAATGACGGAATGTATGGGATTACCGATTTTTCAGATGGAACTTTAAGGTTTATTGCACTTGCTACCTTGTTTCTTCAGCCTAATCCGCCCAAAACAATAATAATAGATGAACCTGAATTGGGTTTGCATCCCGCCGCTTTGTCAAAATTAGCAGCTATGATTAAGCGAGTACGTATTGACGGTATTCAAGTATTAATGTCAACCCAATCTACTGAATTGGTCAATCATTTTGATAGCGATGATATTGTAATTGTTGATCAAAAAAATGGTGAAAGCCAATTTAAACACGTTAATGAAGATGAATTAAGTGGATGGCTAGATGAATATCAGTTAGGCGACTTGTGGAAGCGAAATATTATTTTAGGTGGTCAACCTTGATGTAAATTCTATGAAACGGATAATCATTGTTTGTGAAGGAGAAACGGAACAGAGATTTTGCAATAATCTATTAAACAAGCACTTAGTTTCGTTTGGAAAGTTAGTTTCAGGTGTTTTATTGTCCAAAACGAGAGGTGGAATTGCAAAATGGATTCACATTAAACATGAAGTTGAGCGACATCTGAAAAGTGATTCAACTTGTATTGTTTCAACTTTTTTTGATTATTACGGAATTCAAAATGGGCATGATTTTCCACGTTTTGAGGATCTGAATATTGAGCGAGATGTTTATAAGAGATTACAAAATCTTGAATCTGCAATGAAACAAGATATTGATTCATTGCTTAACTATCGTTTTATACCTTACTTACAATTACATGAATTTGAAGCATTATTGTTTTGTGACACTTCTAAATTTTCCATTTTACCGAACTCAAGTAATATAATCCCTCAATTGATACAAATAGAACAGGAATTTCCTAATCCTGAATTAATTAATGATGCTGTTGAAACATCGCCATCAAAGCGCATTTTAAAGTTGATGCCTAGGTACAACAAAGTACTTGATGGCAATATGATTTTAGAAGAAATTGGATTGGATAACATTAGAAGATCTACAACTCGGTTTAAAGCATGGTTGGAAGCTCTAGAAAATCTGTAAAATTGCTCAATTACTTAATTTTTTTTTTAAAGTTTGGTTATAGCCATCTATCAAGCGTTAAACTCCATCATCTCGTCTAAACTAATATGTCCCTCGTAGTACGCTTTGCCAATTACAACTCCATGACAATCAATGGCTTGCAAGGACTTTAGATCATCCGCATTTTTGAGTCCGCCCGAAGCAATAAATTGAAGCTGTGGAAAATTATCTTGCAGATGCTTATATAAATCAACGTTAATTCCTGAGAGCATGCCGTCGCGGGAAATGTCGGTTGAGAGTACATGTTTGAGTCCTAATGGCAGATATTTGGTTAGGAATTCTTCGATGGTTTCATCACTTGTTTCCAACCATCCGGCGTAGGCCAATTTTCCGTCTTTTACGTCCAAGCCAAGAATACACACATCCCCACCTAATTCAGTCAACATTTTCTCCCAATCGGTTGGATTTTTAACAACTATGGAGGAGCAAATTAATTGAGATAACCCTGAATCGAGTAATCGTTGGGCATCAGCAAAAGTTCGAATTCCACCGCCGGTTTGAACGGTTACTCCCAACTGC
>CAZIQX010000305.1:0-2145 GCA_964541325.1 uncultured Chitinophagales bacterium
GCGTTGGAGTGTTTTTAAACACAAGCCCGCAGACGAAATGCTGATGCATGTGCAAATGAAAGTGTTCCCGTTTTTGAAAGAACTGAACGGAGAAACTTCGCCTTTTACCAAACACATGGCAAACGCTGTGTTCATTATGCCTAAAGCCAGTTTGCTGGTTTCTGCTATTAACATTGTAGAGGAAATATTCAAAGAAATTGAAAAAGATGCTACCGAAGGCGGTCAGTCATTCCAGGACATACAAGGAGATGTGTATGAAATGCTATTGAGCGAAATTGCCACGGCAGGTAAGAACGGACAGTTCCGCACGCCACGACACATTATTAAACTGATGGCTGAATTGGTTGCTCCGCAATTAGGACAGCGCATTGCCGACCCGGCTTGTGGAACAGGCGGATTCTTGTTGGGTGCTTATCAATACATCCTTACCGACCTCGTTCGTAAATCGGAAGGTAACAACTCTTCCCCCTTTGGGGGAAGCCGGATGGGGGTCGACGAAGATGGTTTTGAACGTGCAGCCATTAGTGCTGTGCTTACACAGGAAGTAAAAAGCATTTTGGATAAAAGCTTTGTGGGTTATGACATTGACACCACCATGGTGCGTTTGGGTTTGATGAACATGATGATGCACGGCATTGACGAACCCAAAATTGATTACAAAGACACCCTCAGTAAAAGCTACAATGAAGACAGCCAATTTGATATTGTATTAGCCAATCCACCCTTTACAGGCAACATTGACAAAGGCGATATTAACGAAGGGCTGAAACTGCCCACCACCAAAACCGAACTGCTGTTTGTAGAACGCATTTTTAACATGCTGAAAATGGGCGGAACGGCAGCCGTGATTGTGCCTAGTGGTGTGATACAAAACAGCGGTAAAGCTTTTGAAGCAGTGCGAAAACTGATCATTGAAAAAGCAGAATTGAAAGCGGTGATTGCTGTGCCAAGCGGTGCATTTAAACCTTATGCAGGTGTAAGCACGGCAATTCTAATATTTACCAAAGGCGGTGAGACCAACCATGTTTGGTTTTACGATATGCAGGCAGACGGCTACACGCTGGACGATAAGCGAAATAATATTGCTGAAAGCGACTTGCCCGACATTGTGCAACGCTACAAAACAAGATTAAGTCCGCCCCTTTCGGGGGAGGATTTTGGAGGAGGCGACCGCAAGCTGAAATACTTTATGGTGCCGAAAAAGGAAATTGTAGAAAACAATTACGACCTGAATCTGAGCACCTACAAAGAAGAAGTGTATGAAGAAGTAGTGTATGAAAAACCGAATGTGATTTTCGGAAAGTTGGAAAGCATTGAAGCCGATATTCAAAAAGGATTGGCGGAATTAAAAGAGTTAATTTGATGAAATCCCGAAGGGATGACATGATTATAGAAAACGAATTAACCAACAACCAAAACCCCGAAGGGGTGAAATAAAATGGCAGGAACCTATTCACAAATATATTTACAAGTAGTTTTTGCGGTCAAAGGAAGAGAAAACCTCATTACTCAATCGTGGAAAGACGAGTTGCATAAGTATATGGCAGGCATTATCAAAGAAAAGGAACAAAAGCCAATAATTGTCAACGGAATGCCTGACCACATTCATGCTTTTATCGGGCTAAAACCATCTATGAGAATATCAGATTTGGTACGTGATATAAAAAACAATTCTTCTAAGTTCATTAATGAAAAAGGTTTTGTGAGAGGAAAATTTAATTGGCAGGAAGGATATGGAGTATTTTCCTATTCCCATTCACACATTGAAAGGGTATATAACTACATACTTAATCAGGAAGAACACCACCGGAAAAAATCGTTTAAAGAGGAATATCTTGATTTGTTGAAAAAATTTGAAATCGAATTTAAAGAAGAATATGTGTTTGAATTTATCTGATTATATCACCCCTTCGGGGTTTGGTATCACACTGTACCAGGTGTGTTACAATCATTTCAACCCTTCGGGTTTGTTATGTAAAAAAGGATTGGCTGATTTAAAAGAGTTGATGAGATGAAGTTTGAAAGACTCAAAAATATCGTTGAAGTAAAGAAAGGAAAGAAACCATCCTTTGTAGAAACTCCTGATGAAAATTCTGTTAGAGTTTTGCAAATAGATGATTTACGCAATGACACTAACCCGAAATA
>CAZIQX010000306.1:0-2130 GCA_964541325.1 uncultured Chitinophagales bacterium
TGGTTGATTCAGCTATTGGCGGTAAAACAGGTATCAATCATTCAACCGGAAAGAATCGAATTGGAGCATTTTATCAGCCTGAAGCCGTAATCTGTGATGTCCATTTTTTAACAACCTTACCCAAAAAAGAATGGTTTTGTGGATTAGGTGAAGTGTTAAAATACGCGTGTATTTCAGATCAACAGTTAGTCGTTGAAATCACAAAAATTTTGCAAAAATCAGATGATTTTATGGCTTCTGATTGGGCGAAAATTATTGAAAAAAGTGCATCAATTAAAGCTCATATTGTTGCACAAGACGAACGAGAAATGGGCATTCGTGCCTATTTGAATTTTGGGCACACCTTTGCTCACGCCATCGAACATGAGTTGGGCTATGGAACAATGAGTCATGGTGATGCCGTTTTTTGGGGATGTGTAGCAGCTTGCGAACTTTCGCGTTTACAAGGAGCGTCTCTCAATTATCAGCTAGAATCGTTTATCCCATTTTACAAACCACGAGTTGTAATTCCCAATTCCGTAGAAAACTTAGTTCAGGCAATGTATGCTGATAAAAAAAATAAATCAGCGGAAATCACATTTGTACTGTTGAAAGCGTTTGAACAACCTTATCTAGGAAAAGTAACCGATCTTGAACACATTCATCAGGCATGGAAGTACATGCTTAGTTTGATGAGGTAACTTAAAACGTGTATTACACCTACGTTTACATAGCATGGAAATGGTTTTATCGCAGTATTATGGCAGTTTTTGCCCTATTTCTAGCGCTTATTATCGTTATGTGGGGTGTACTGAACTTGCCTTTTGTTCGAACAGCGCTTACGAATTCGGTAGTGTCATCATTTAATGAACGATTTCAAGGTGAGTTAGGAATTGGTGAAGTTGAAGGTTGGATTCCGTTTGGACTCAGTTTTCAAGATATATCATTAACACTACATCAAAAAGGGAAAGCTCCCGATTCAATTCTGACAGCTGAACGATTATATGTAAATCTCGATATTTGGTCGTTGTGGCGCAAGCAGTTAAAAGTTGTTCGTCTGGAATTGGATAAACCTACATTTTATGTAAGTAAAACAGATTCTGTTTGGAATGTAGCGCAAGCATTTTCACCGGATAAACCGGATTCAAGTTCAGATAGCAGAAATCAAATTCCTAAAATCCCGATTGAATTATATGCACCTGAATTGTTTATCCGTGATGGTAGTTTGAGCTGGAAATTTGATCAAGAAATCAAAACAACGAATGTTCAACTTCCTGAAACGGGTAAGTATCATCATATCGAAGCTCAATTTTTCTTTGAGTATGTTGATGATCACCTGTACACCGATATTTTTGCTTTTCAAGCTGAATCAGAACAACATCCCGATATAAAACTCTTTAAAGCTCAAGGGTTTATTGATAATGAGTTTATCGAGTTGAATGGGTTAAAAGTGTACACCGAACAGAGTAAACTTGAAGGGTATATCAAAATTTTGCGCCCGGATTCCTCAATTCGCAATGTGTACGATCTTCTGAACAAACATGTGGAGTTGCAACTTGAAGCATTGGAAATTAATCCAAATGAATGGGCTCCTTACTTTCCAAGTGTTAAATCATGGAAAAGCAATTTAAAAACTAGCGTAAACATTAAGGGCAACACCAATCGCTTAGAAGTTTCTCATCTAAGGCTTGATTATGCGGATATAAGTCTTGAAACCTACGCAGAAATCAATAAGTTAAATAAGGTTCAAGACCTAAGTTACAGCTTGGATATTCAAGAACTTACCTTTAAACCTTCTTCGATACACCCGTGGTTTTCTATACCAAAGTCGTTTGAATCCATTAAGAACAAACCCTTTACCATTCGAGGTACAACATCAGGAACATTTGAAGAAAATCAACTTGATTTGCAACTAAATCAGGCAGAGGCCAACGGTACGATTAAACTTAGTGGTCTAATTACTGCCAATGAGTTAACCACGTTCACAGAGTATGATTTTCAGGTTAAAGTAAGTGACCTTGATGCCGAAAAATGGCTGGGAATAAAAAATGTAAAGCCTTTAAATGCACAATTTTCTGCCATTGGGAGTGGATTTAATCCTGATTTAATTCAATCTCAACTTATTGCAAAGTCGAATCGGCCTGGTTATGA
>CAZIQX010000307.1:0-544 GCA_964541325.1 uncultured Chitinophagales bacterium
TCGATAATCATGGGCGAGTGCATTTTTTAAACTATCGCTAAGTTCAGGATTATATGTTGGAAATAATGAAGTCAAAGATGAGTTCATGAATCAGAGAGCCTTTCCAAGGTTTCCAAAAGATGCTCAGCCATTGAATCTGAACTACCTTTGTAATGATTAATAATTTTAAATGAGTTGTTTTGATAATAAATCAAGTACAATCGGTCGGAGTGAGTAATATCTTTTATTTGATCCGTAGAGATTTGCCACCATGAGCCTAACTCGGCTAAAAAAGCTTCATCTTTTGGAAGTGTTTTAAACTGTGGATGAAATTGAGAGGCATAGTTCGTGTTTAGTTCTTCACTGCTAAGTAAATCCATCATAAAAACAGGTATAGATTGCGAGATTACGCTTAAATCGGCTAAAGTAGATAACGTTTTGGGGCATTCAAGGTCGCAACCCGCATATCCTGCATACAATAAGAAAAATTGGTTGGGCTGCTGCATAGATACACGCAGTTCGGAAGGAACATGCTTTAGCTTAGTTGAAACACGTAATGTTGGAG
>CAZIQX010000307.1:554-2090 GCA_964541325.1 uncultured Chitinophagales bacterium
AATGTTGAAGTAATCAAAGGAATTAAACTCAAGAGTAATACGCCGGTAAATCCTATTGTAATCTGTTTTTTCACGAATGAGCCATTTTATCTTATTTCGTACACAAAACTCATATGTGCCTGACATCGTTCACGCTTTTGAATTAGGAATATTAAATCCGAATTAAATTTTGATACCAAATTGCATTCAACTTGGTACGCACTTTGCTCTTGTGCGGTTTTATGGCAGACGATTCAAAAGACCAAGATAAAACGGAAGAGCCTACCTCGAAAAAGCTTGAAAAAGCCAAAGAAGAAGGCAATGTAAGTAAGAGTGCAGAAGTGAATTCTGTGATTTTGCTCACGTTGGCTACAATCGTTTTGTATGCCTCAGGTGGTTGGCTTTGGACTACCACTAGTGAGATGTTTGAAGAGTTCTACAAAATGGCGGTGGATCCGGTTAATAATATTGAAAATGCCTCAACTTATTGGAACGCAACACTTTATTACACCGTATTACTTTCCGCTCCTGCAATTGGAATTTTGGTAGTTGGTTCTATTCTTACTAATGTGTTACAAACCGGTGTTATTTTTTCGTCTAAAGTTTTGGAGTTTAAAACCGAGCGCTTGAGTCTTGCAAAAGGTTTTGGCAAAATTTTCTCGAGTCGTGGTTTGGTTGAATTGGTGAAAGGAATCACCAAAATCGGCATTGTAACGGTTATTATTTGGTTTACCGTTAAAGGCGATTTAGATGCCATGATTTCTTTACCGGTTATGCCGTTGAATTATATCATGGCTCGTTCGGGAGAGTGGACGATTCTCGTTACCGCCCGAATTTTATCGGCATTGCTTGTTTTATCCATTTTTGATGCGATTTATCAGCGGTATAAATATCGAAAAGACCTTCGCATGACCAAACAGGAGGTAAAAGATGAATACAAACAGATGGAAGGTGACCCGCAAGTTAAAGGAGCCCGGAAACGATTTGCCTTAAAACTTTCCCGTACACGAAGAATTGACCACGCTGTGTTGAACTCTGATGTGGTTATCACTAACCCTACACACTATGCTGTAGCCATTCGATATAAAAATGAAGAGATGGCGGCACCGGTGATTATGGCAAAGGGGATGCGTAATCGTGCGTTAAAAATTCGGGAATATGCTAAGCACTACGAAGTACCAATTATTGAAAATCCTCCAGTGGCACGTGCTTTGTACGCTGCTGCTGAAGAAGGTCAGGCTATACCACCTGAAATGTATCAGGTTGTGGCTGAAATACTGGCTTACGTGTATAGAATGAAACAACAAAAAGCTGCTTAATTCGATAATTGAATGGCATACACCGCAACACAAGGGAAAAATTTTCTATCAACCGTGCTTGGAAGAGGTGATATTTTCATCTCATCAAGTGTGATTGCCATTATTTTGGTAATGATTCTTCCGATTCCTTTTGCGCTTATTGATGTTCTTTTAGCTATTTCAATTGCGCTTTCCTTGATAGTACTTTTAGTAGGTTTTTATACCGTTAAGCCACTCGATTTTGCCGTTTTCCCCGGAT
>CAZIQX010000308.1:0-579 GCA_964541325.1 uncultured Chitinophagales bacterium
AACTTTCATTCAGTACATAATCATCAAGCAAAAATAGTATGATTATAAAATTTCGATTGTTGCTTTCAATATGTTTGTTTGCCCCTTTGGTACTATCAGCACAAAAAAACCTTGTTTTTGCCGGTTCTCATTTTCCTTTTATAACCAACTACGCCAATGAACAGCCCAAACTTTCATACAATGCCGGTTTTGGTAAAGAATTTTTTTGGAAAAACGAGCTTGATCCGCTTCAAGAATCAAATTGGTACACCTTTCGAGTTTTAGTTTGGGCACAATACGATAGATTTTCTGAGAGCATTGAATTGAGTGAACTTACCGATGCAACGGTGGATTATGAGCGTTTTGCGATCAATCTGGAACTTGAAAATGTGCTATTTGAAGTTCCTTGGCCATTTCTTTCTGAAATGACCACCCACTTTGGTCTTACGTTTACTCCTTATTTTTCACTTAAAAACACCATCGGTTCAGAAGTAATCACCAAAAATGTGCCGATTCGACAAGTTAATCCTTACTTTGGTTTAGGATTTGGTACTTATTTTGCAAAGCAATTTCGTGTTCAGATAAATTATCGCCAAAATA
>CAZIQX010000308.1:589-2081 GCA_964541325.1 uncultured Chitinophagales bacterium
CCAAAATATTCTATCCTATTTTCGTCATACGTACGAAGAAACCCTTTGGGATGTGCTATCTCTTGAACAGCGTTCCTTGCAAAGCTTTTCGATTGGAGTGGCTTATGTGTGGTAAAAAGTGGTTTTTTATGTTGATTTTATTGAGTTCATGTGTATCTCCAACGGTTTCCTTTGATGATTTTGATGCAACCATAACGATTCCACTTGATGCCGTTTTTGAGCTCAGCAAGTATGCCGACAGCGGTGATTTGTATGAGTATAAAGAGGAGCCAATTCCCTTGGGGGTAAGTTTGAACAACAGAATCAATCGATTAGAATTAGTTAGTGAACTCGACTCTGTGTATTTATTTAAGTCAATTGTTCCGGGTGAAACACGCCTCCAAATTCGCATGTTCGATGTACGAAACAACCGGTATAGTTTGAGACCAACGCAGTATTATCAAGTGATTATAACAGAGTGAATATATGGCTACTCATCGTATTGCGATCATCATGGTTCCAAAAGATATCACAATCATGTAAGTGTAATAGGATTAATTGGATGTGTTCTAAAATTTATCCCAAAAAGCAAGATGTTCTCCAAGCTTAAAAAAACAAGTTTATGTTCCGGTTCTTATAACTAACTTAAATCAAAGTCTAATCGTTATGTTTAGTCATTAACGAAACGAAAGTGAACTTAAAAAACTAGCTCGGCTACTTTACAGCTTCTTTCAAAGCATTCATAATCACATCTTGTGTAGCTTCATCTAGTTCCGAATGAATAGGCAAACTCAATACTTGGTCGCTCAATAACTCTGTTACAGGAAATGAACCCGGTTCGAAGCCATCCATTTTGTAGGCTTCCTGATAGTGCAGAGGTATTGGATAATAAATCATGGTTGGCACACCTAATTCAGCCATTTTTTGTTGAACTTCGTCGCGATTGGCTTGAGTAATACGAATCGTGTATTGATGAAATACGTGGCTTGACCATGAAGCACGTTTCGGAGTGATAATCCCATCCACACCGGCTAACTGCATATCATAGTAATCGGCTGCTTTTCTGCGATTGGCATTGTAGCTATCTAAATGGGGGAGCTTTACGCGCAAAATTGCGGCTTGAATCGTATCTAAGCGAGAGTTACACCCGATGGAATCGTGTTTATAACGCACGCTTTGTCCGTGATTAGCCATCATGGAAATTTTTTTAGCTAAGGCATCATCGTTGGTCATTAAGGCGCCACCATCACCATAACAGCCTAAGTTTTTGGATGGAAAAAAGGAAGTTGTTCCGATATGCCCAATTGTTCCTGCTTTTTTAACACTTCCATCTGAAAAGTAACAATCTGCGCCAATAGCTTGCGCGGTATCTTCCATAACATATAAGCCATGTTTTTCAGCAATGTGCATAATGGCTTCCATGTTTGCGCACTGACCATACAGATGTACAGGAACAATTAGTTTTGTTTTTGGGGTGATAAGTGCTTCGAGTTGACTCACATCAAGGGTGAAA
>CAZIQX010000309.1:0-2073 GCA_964541325.1 uncultured Chitinophagales bacterium
GCCGGAGAAGGGAGATACTCAATGGAATCGTTGAGCTGCTTAAAGAGCGTTACATTTTGAACCCGCTGTAAATAAACCGCTAACGTATCGGAATTCAGGCCAATTTCTTCTGCCATGAAACGGGCTTTATCTTCAACAACGCGTGGGGTTTCACTAATAGGTGAAAATGCATTGAAATCGATAAGAGGACGCATCAAAACGAATACGAGTAATCCTACAATTCCAAAATAGTACCAGGCATTAAATGTGCGTTGTTTCACGAAAAACTCCAAGCATTTCAGTAAGCCGAGAAGGTACGGCAAGCTGTGGTCTAAGATTCAAAAAAATGCAGAGAATTGGAAGGAATATGTGACCATTTGCAGTTACTTTTATGATTTTATCTCTTTAATGAGCATTGCTGCTTAATAATAGTCGTACTACTCTGTTATTTTATCCCTTAAACATTAACTCTGAGTATTGCTTCACACAATCTTATTCTCAACAAAGTGAAATTTCTGTAAACCTATGTTTAGCTATGAATTTAAAATTGAAGAATTCATAAAACGATACTTGTAATTGCTTCTTTTTCTTATGATGATGTTTTGTGCATCCAAACAAGAAATCCTATTACACAACACATAAAGTACGCTCCATACAACCGTTTTTTCTTGATGATTTGATTAGGAGTATGCTGAAATAATAATCCACTAATTAGTAGGTTAGCTAACAGCTGTGCAGCATCTAATTTCACTAAAAAAACATACACCAAACTGAATACAATACTTAATAAGGGTATCCAGTTTGGCTTAAAAGTCGATTTAGGTGCATTAGTCATTCACAGGTATCAATCGGATAATACTTCCGTTGGTTTCATTGGCTAAATATATGTATCCATCGGGAGCAACCCGAACATCACGAATGCGACCATCACCGGCTAATAAACGCTCAACATGGGTTACATCATCAGCGGTTATTTCACAACGATATAAGGAAGCAAAAGCAAGTGCACCAACTAAAGCATTTCCATTCCAGCCCGGATATTTATCTGATTTAACAAATGCCAATCCAGATGGCGCGATTGACGGATTCCAATAATGAATCGGTTGAGCCAAACCCGGCTTTGCGGTGTCTTTTGAAATAATATCCCCGTTATAGTTAATTCCATAGGTTATTAAAGGCCATCCGTAATTTGTTCCTTTTTTAATGATATTAAGTTCATCGCCCCCTTTTGGTCCATGCTCGTGAGCCCACAATTCACCCGTAAACGGATTCAATGCCATGCCTTGTTGGTTCCGATTTCCGTACGTCCAGATTTCTTTCATGGCATTTGGGGTATTTACAAATGGATTGTCCTCGGGAATACTTCCATCATCATTAATTCTGAATACTTTTCCTGAGTGATTATCGAGGCCTTGAGCATTGTTCATAGTTCCGCGATCCCCGATGGTGAAAAATAGTTTCCCATCAGCAAAAACCATTCTACCACCAAAATGTACGCGTGCCATACTTCCCGGACCGCCTTCAAAAATGGTTTCTATCTCTTCCAAAGCATAATTTTTGAGTTTTGCGCGGATGATTTTAGTGTGACCACCAACCATTCCGGTTTCGTATGAATATGAGATATAAATCCAACCATTTTTTTCGAATTCGGGATGGAGAACTACATCAAGGAGACCGCCCTGACCTTTTGCGTACACTTCTGGCACATTTTTGATGGGCTCTTTACGCAGTTTCCCATTTTCTACGATACGAAGACGTCCGGCGCGTTCGGTTATCAGCATGGTACCGTTTGGAAGAAAAGCCATCGACCAAGGTACATCGAGTCCTGTAACAACTGTTTGTGTTTTGAATTTTTGTTTTTCGGAAGTGATGATATCCGAAGTAGGTAAGTTTTCTTCAAAATATTGCGCTGATGCCTGTGCGCAAAATCCAATGATTAAAACCGATAAAACTGTTATGAATTTCATAAATCATACGTTAAGTTGAATGATGTCCTGAATCTACTTGATTTGTTTGTTTTAATTTTTAAAAAGATTTATGTGATTGCTGATTGCTGATTGCTGATTGCTGATTGCTGATTGCTGATTGCTGATT
>CAZIQX010000310.1:0-2054 GCA_964541325.1 uncultured Chitinophagales bacterium
TTCCCGCTCGAACTCAAGAAAATTGAACAAGTAAAACCCGTTTATACAACTCTAAAAGGCTGGAATTGTGCTACAACACACATCACCAAAAAAGAAGATTTACCACAAACGGTAAAGGATTATGTAGCCTTTATTGAAAGCTATTTAGAAGTTCCTGTTGTGATTTTATCGACAGGGCCTAAGCGTAAAGAAACCCTATTCTTACACGAAGTTAATTAGCGTTTATGGAGCGTTTCCGAATTGAATATTTGGTAACCACTTTTGCAGGGGAATCCATTCAGGAAAAAGCCCTGGGCATTGCTTTAGAACAAAGTGTGGAGTTGCCATCATCGGTTTTGAATGAATGGATAAAAGAACACACTGCCGGAAAAGTGGAATCCATTGAGCAAACAGGTGATCAAACCTATTTGGTGGAATGCTCTTATGCCATTTCGAGTGTAGATGGTGATTTAACCCAATTTCTAAATGTGTTGCTCGGAAATATTTCTTTAAAACCGGGCATTCAGGTAATTAATGTGGATTGGGAATCCATTGCCGATTGGTTTCCAGGTCCGCGATTTGGTGTGGAAGGCGTTCGGATAAATCTGGGTGTTGCTGAACGTCCGCTTTCTTGTTCTGCACTTAAACCTCTTGGTTTTACCGTTGATGAACTGGCCGATTTATGCTTTCAGTTCGCAACCGGTGGTTTAGACTTAATAAAAGATGACCACGGAATTGCAGATCAGCGTCACGCTCCGTTTCTACATCGTACTAAAGCGTGCGTGGAAGCGGTAAAAAATGCGTTTGAGTTAACCGGCAAACAAACCTGGTACTTACCGAACATAACTACAAAAGGGTCTGCTTTGATGGATCGATTTCGTCAGGCTGAAGACCTTGGTGCTCAGGGAGTACTTTTGTGTCCACAGTTAGTTGGCTTGGAGATGATGGCTGAATTGGCTGCCTCTGATGTAAATTTGCCGATAATGGCACATCCATCATTTTCCGGGAATTACTTGGGTGCAACCAATGGATTTTCACACTCCTTTTTGTATGGAACCCTTTGGCGTGCTTTCGGGGCTGATTTTGTGATTTATCCGAATCATGGCGGACGCTTCTCGTTTACCCTTGATGAATGCTTGGGGATTAATCAGGCATCATTAGATCCACTTGTGCCTTTTGCGCGAACCTTCCCGACTCCGGGCGGAGGATTAGATCGAAAACGAATTCCGGAATGGCGCGAACGCTACGGAAATGATATTGTGTTTTTGATGGGTGCTTCATTATACAAACATCCTGAAGGAGTAAAAGCCGCTTCTGCTGAAGTATTAGCTGTACTCGAAAACAGAGTGTAATTGATGATGTATGATGTTTGATTGCTGATCTGTGATTTAGAGCTAAAAGTCTAAAGTTTAAAGCAATAAAAATGGCGATTTTTGTGTCTTAATAGCTACTTTAAGTAATCAGCAATCCACTTAACCCTTAAACCATACACCTAATACCTTGCATGAAGAATCGCTCAAAAATCTTACATAGTTCCGATTATCACTGGGATGGCGTAGAAACCAAGCAGTATAAAACGGAGGGAACAAACTTTAAGGATATTACGCGTTATTCGTTGTTAGGGGAAGCCGAAGACGAATGGGAATTAAATATGCAAACCCGCTATTTCGAAATTCAGCCGGGTGGATATTCGTCGTTGGAGTATCATCGTCATCCACATTCCGTGGTGATTATTCGCGGTAAAGGAAGTATGATTTTAGGAAATGAAGTGCATGAATTAGGTTTACATGATGTGGTTTTTATCTCACCGGAAACCCTGCATCAGTTTCATGCGGATAAGGGAGAGCCGCTGGGATTTATTTGTGTGGTGGATCGTTATCGTGATAAACCCGGTGTTCCAAACGAAAAACAGTTGGATGAGTGGCTAGGCGACTGTGAAGCCCGAAAAAAATGCAGAATTTGACAAAAAAGTTGAAAAGCAGCTTGCAATGAGTTTGTAGCTTGTTGTATATTTGCTGCCCACGCGGGAATAGCTCAGTTGGTAGAGCACAACCTTGCCAAGGTTGGGGTCGCGA
>CAZIQX010000311.1:0-2033 GCA_964541325.1 uncultured Chitinophagales bacterium
ATGGAAAAAGAACAATTGGAGTTATTACCAAAATTGATATTATGGATAGAGGAACAAATGCTAAAAATATGATTATGGGAAAAGATATACATTTAAGATTAGGATATGTTGGAGTTAAAAATAGAAGTTAAGCTGATATTCAAAGCAAAATGAGAGTTAGAGAAGCCTTAAAAGAAGAAAAAGATTATTGGATGTCTAGATTACAGCAACGTTTGCGGTATTTGGAGGGATTAGTTGGGCAGGCTTCATCCAAACAAAAGCAAGAAAAACAAGCTGAAACCTGGCAAAATTGGGGGCATTTACTAATGAGTCAGCCAAATCCACATCAAAAAGTAAAATTTGTTCGGGTGTTCGATTATTTTGAAACGCAACAAGAAATCGAGATTCCACTCAAAGAAGAGTTAAATTTGCTGGAAAACGCCAATCGATACTATTTACGGTCCACAAATAGCAGAAAATCTATCGAAATTCTTGAAAAACAAGCAAAAACAGCCTTAAGGCAACTCGAGGAATTAAAACCGGTATTACTTGAATTGGCGGGTTGTTCAAGATATCAGCATTTCGCAGACTGGAAAAAAGCACATCAGCCGTATCTGAATTCGTTCAGTACACAAAAACAAGGTGAACATGAAACGGATGGATTTGCTTCTCTTCAGATTGATGGGTACGATATTTGGATGGGTAAAAATGCAAAAAGCAATGACCTTATTTTACAACGAGCGCACAAAGAAGATTTGTGGTTTCATGCACGTGGAGTAGGAGGGAGTCATGTTTTGGTTCGAATGAATAAACGAAAAGAAAATCCACCTAAACCATTTATGGAAAAGATTGCCTCCTTAGCTGCTTGGCACTCACAGGCTAAAGGTAGTTCGTTGGTTCCGGTTCAAGTTACCCGGAGAAAGTTCTTACGAAAACCGAAAGGTGGTGACCCCGGCTTAGTTTTAGTGTATAAAGAAGAAGTTTTTCTTGTAAAACCTGATCGATTGCAAGCATGAAACATCATATCTATTTAACCGGATTTATGGGTTCTGGTAAAACCATGATAGGAAAGCGTTTAGCGGAGTTGTATCAACGTGAATTTGTGGATTTAGACCACGCTATTGAAGCTCGGTTTCAGCAATCGGTTAAACAATTATTTGAAACGAAAGGGGAAGCATTTTTTCGTTTAATGGAAACGGCTGAGTTGGAATACATCGGAATTTTACAGGAACCACGTGTAATAGCTTTAGGAGGTGGTGCTGCATGCAACGACCGAAATATGGAGCTAATACAAACTACAGGCGTTCTTGTTTATTTAAAGGTTGACCCTGATTTACTTGTGGAGCGAGTGATGAAAAACACAAACAGACCTTTATTGTTACAACCTGACGGAACCTTGAAGTCGGCGGACGAAATCAAAAAAATTATACTTGATTTGTTATCAAAGCGCGAAAAATGGTATGAAAAAGCCGATATTTGCGTTGTAATCAACCGAAAAATGGAAAAGAACGAAGTAACACAACTCGTTCATGAACATATAGAACAGTACTTTCGTGATTCAGCTTAAAACCCAATCATCTCATGTATATCCGATTGTTGAAACATCTGTTTTTTCTGATTGGATACATCAATTTTTTTTCGAAAAATCATTTCGTAAAGCTTATGTTATTGTAGATGAACATGTTTGGCGATTTCATCAATCATATATTCAAAAATTTTTCAATTCAATTTCATTAGATGTGTTGAATATTTCTGTGGTTCCAAGTGGTGAATCATCCAAGTCGATAAAAGAGTGGCAGCGACTTACCGACGAACTACTTCAGGCTGATTGTAAGCGCAACGATGTAATTTGTGTGTTTGGTGGAGGAGTAACCGGAGATTTAGGTGGTTTTGCAGCTTCAACAGCGCTTCGTGGAATTCCGTTAGTTCATTTTCCAACAACTGTATTAGCAATGGTTGATTCAGCTATTGGCGGTAAAACAGGTATCAATCATTCAACCGGAAAGATCGAATTGGAGGATTTTATCAGACTGAAGACGTAATCTGTGATGTCC
>CAZIQX010000312.1:0-2019 GCA_964541325.1 uncultured Chitinophagales bacterium
GGATTCCGCTGAAGGAGAAATAGAATCCAGGAGGGTTACTAAACCCGTTGAAATTTTTTGTCCCCCCACTTCGATATGTTCTTTGCCCTCAAAATTTTGTTGGATATAGGGATTGAGGTCAGGTATCACCGATAATATCGGCATGCCTTTTTTGCGGAGTTTTTCAACAGAATCAAGTTCTTTTTTAGACCATTCTTTTACAAAAACAATACCTATGGAAAGCGCCCCCCCTAGTATGAGTCCAATAAGTACTACTATTTTCTTTTTTGGTTTTACTGGCTCAATTGGCAAATAAGCCGTATCCACAATGCGCGCCAAACCGGATTGGGTCTGTTCCCACAAAGCCATTTCAGCCGATTGTTTAGCTAAGGTGAGGTAGAGTTGTTCATTGACCAATAAATCCCGTTTTAAACGAGCCAATTCAATCATGTTATCCGGTAATGCATCAAAAAAACGATTGTATTCAGTAATTTGTACAGCTAATAGTTTGGTTTGGGCTTCATACTGTGTTCGCTCAATTTGCAGTTTTAAGAGATTTTCGCGCATATCTGCTAAACGATTAGCGACGCCTCCATCCGGTGAACCTAAAAACCCAATCATCTGTTCATCACCGCTTGCCAATACTTCACGCGTGCTTTTGCCAATTTCGTCACGCACTACTTGTATCTGTTGATTTAACTGTACTAAACGCGGAGAGTTTTCCGGTTTATCTTGTAATTCCGGATTTTTTGCTAATAACAAGATACGTTCGGTTTCAAATTCAGCTAGTTGAACTTGCAAACGCTGTAAAACAGGAGCAACGGAATTGGTGTATTGTTGGGCTAATCCCGGCTTAATGTTTTCCAATTCTTTAGAATAGCGGTCTATAGCTTCTTTTGCAGCAACAAGCCGAACATCAATCCCTTGTTTTTCTGATTCTAAACGAGAAAGGGTGCGTACTAATTCTTCGGTTTGAGCATCTAGTTGTACCAATTGCGATTCATTCATGAATTGACGAAGGAGTTCTTCTTTAGCATCCACATCGTTTTTCACATTCTGCAATTCTTTGCTCAAAAACTCTAATGCTGCTTTCGCTTGTACCCGGTTGGTTGCCGTAGAAGCTTCGGAATACGTGTCAATAATGAGATCCACCATTCGATAAGCCTCGTACTGAGAAGGCGATTGAAATTTAACGGTTAAAATGCTTGACATTTTACCGCCTTTTTGGGCAATCACTTTATTTTCCATGATACGCATGGCAACGGTATCAACGGTTGTCACGGTGGAATCTTTGGGATAGGAACGCCATAATAATGGATAAATGCGTCCATAGGCATCAAAGCGTTCTTCATGAATTTTCTGAGCGAGATTGTAGGCTAATTGGCGTGAGTTCAATACTTCTAATTCGTTATCAACGCTTGAACCCACTCCAATTCCATAAGATGACATGAGCAGGTTGGAGAGGTCATTCCCTGCCATGGAATAACGGTTCGGGGCTTCCGATATGATGATAGTGCCTTCACTTTCGTAAATAGGCATTAGTATCAGTGCAATTATTACTGCGCCAATGGTAAATACGCCTGTTATAGAAGCAATGAGCCATTTGTTGTGTAACAATAGCGCTATAATCTGCCTGAGGTCAATTTCTTCGTCGTTTTGGGAATTTGTAGCAGAAGAATCGATGGGCGTTTCACCGCGGTAGTGTCCGTTTCCGCGATAACCGGCTCCGTTACTGTTCAAGAACTCTTGATCGTTGGTTGGTGTCATTCGTTAGATTATGGTTAAACTCATCAGGCTTGGGTGCAGTACAAACCGTTCGCTGTATGTAATCGAGTATCGGATGGATTCCATTCATTAGCTCTGAATTGCCCCAAAACGAAAATATACAGTGAACAGGGTGGATTAACAATGCTTAGATGGGAAAGTTCCGGAAAAAATGAAGAATGATAAGGGAGAAATGATAAGTTGGCTGGCGCACGATGTTTCGACTCACAGTCATGCCACATTCAGTGACTGTGAGTCGTTTATGTGAGGGTAGCA
>CAZIQX010000313.1:0-2017 GCA_964541325.1 uncultured Chitinophagales bacterium
TTAAGTACTTTGGTAGAATCATAGCACTAAAACTGTCTAAATTTTGTTTTTATAACATAGAATTACTGTATTTTATTTTAAATAAATTGTACAATAATGAAAGAAGTTACCTTACATATACCCGACAATAAATATCCGTTTTTTATGGAGCTAATCAAGAGTCTAAGTTTCATAAAAGTTTCTGATGAAATGAGCCTAACTCATAATCAGTTAGAGTTTGTTGAAGGTACTAAAAAATCACTGGAGCAGGTTGAACAGCATTTGAAAGGTGAGATTACGTTAAAATCTGCAGATCAGCTATTACATGAACTTTAATGTTTACACCACCGATTTTTTTGAAAAAGAACTAAAGAAACTCGCTAAAAAGTATCCTTCTATCAAAAAGGATTTCAAAATTCTAGTTGATTCACTTAAACAAGAGCCTTTCCAAGGGAAAGCACTTGGCAAAGATTGCTTTAAAATCCGGATGGCTATTTCATCAAAAGGGAAAGGCAAAAGCGGTGGAAGTCGAGTAATTACCTGTGTTAAAATTGTAGCCGATTCGGTTTTCTTACTCTCTATCTATAACAAAGGCGATAAAGAGAACATTTCGGATAACGAACTTGATAACCTGCTTAAAGCATCAGGACTCTTCTAAGTAAAACAATATGTTAAGCATATCATTGCTGTTTAAATAGCAAGCCAGTATCGGCCGATTTTCCAAACATAGAGTCTAAAACATGTTAAAAGTTGCTGATAGAAGTTGAGAATATCTAACTTTATAATCTTTCAGCGGAAATTCGATACTACTGCTTCCCGTATGTGTTGCAAGGTGTCCGCCCGGGCCGTAACTATGTGATTTTGTGATGGATATTGTTGAACAGCTCGCTAACTCATTCCTATCTGAGTTTTGAAATCGGAAATTTGGCGTTAAAGTAAGATTTGAGCAGTTTTGCATGAGGGAAAATAGCTTTCTTAAACAATTAAGTAAATTGTTATTGGGAAAAAAACTTACTAACAAAAGTTCGCAATACCCTTTAAAAAACAATCGTTTGAATTTAGAATCTCCACAAAGGTGAAATCTGTTTTTGACGTATAGAATGGTGTATTTTATTGATATTATCTTTATTTATGAGAACCACACTTTTCACTTATTGCTAAGAAAAGAAATTTCACATTAACCAAACATTGGTTTTTCTCTGATTTAAGCATTACATTTTTATATGAAAATAACTTTAGAATTTGATTCACCTACTGAATTTGAGCAATTTTTACCATTGGTAGAAAAAATGAAGTTGTATGGAATCCATATTGATTCAGTTTCTATACAACCTTTAGAAACAAAGAGTGAAAAAAAAAGACAGCTATTGAAATTGCTTGAAAATGCGCCAACTCTAAACGAAACAGAACTATCAGAGTTTAAGAATGCGAGACAACTTATTGATTCTTGGAACATCGCATCATTTTAGTTGACACCTCTGTTATTATCGATTTTATTCGAAAAACGAATAAAACAGCAACTTTTTTTTATTCAATTTGTAGCAACTTTACTCCTGCGATTTCAGTCATTACTCAATTTGAATTACTCGTTGGGATGAATGACAAAAATTCCGATTTCACCAATCAGTTATTGGAAGAATTAGAAATCGTAACACTAGATACATCTATTTCGAAAAAAGCTTCAACTATTTATGGGGAGTTGAAAGTAAACAATAAACTCATCGGATTAGCTGATTTACTTATTGCATCATCATCAATTGTAAAAAACTACCCATTAGCAACATTAAATGTGAATCATTTTTCTAGAATTGAACGTGTCGAACTTTTAGAATGGTAAACGATTATCAAAAACTCAATCCATATTGATAATGACTTAAGTATCCCCTTATTCAGCGTCTGTTTCACCACCATGCGCGGCGATCCCAAATGATCTTTCAGCGGAAATTCGATACTACTGCTTCCCATATGCGTTGCAAGGGGTCCGCCCGGGCCGTAACTATTTGTTTTTGTGATGGATATTGTTGAACAGCTCGCTAAC
>CAZIQX010000314.1:0-1995 GCA_964541325.1 uncultured Chitinophagales bacterium
TACCGTACCCACAAATACCCGAATTGGTCATGTTCACCTCAAAGTTGCCGATATCGAACGAGCACTCGATTTTTATGTAGGATTGTTAGGTTTTGAAGTTACACAGCACTATGGAAACGACGCCGTTTTTATTTCAGCGGGCGGCTATCATCATCATATTGGATTAAACACTTGGTATTCTCGCAATGGCTCAAAGCCACCTCAAAACGCAACCGGATTATTTCACACAGCCATTTTGTACCCCACTCGTAAGGATTTAGCCATCATTTTCAAGCGACTTTTAGATGTCAATTACCCCTTATCCGGTGCCTCTGATCATGGTGTTTCCGAAGCGATATATTTAGACGACCCCGATGGAAATGGCGTTGAATTGTATTGGGATAAACCTCAGTCTGAATGGCCCTTTTTAGCGGACGGTTCATTAAATATGTTCTCTACACATTTGGATTTAAAAGATTTGCTGAGCGAATTACAAAACTAACGGTATCACTCCTTTAAAACCAAAAAAATGGTTACACAAAAGTACCTGTAAAAGATTGAAGACATGATTCAATTCCTTTTTTGTTTCATTCATTTCGTGTGATTCAAGAAAGCAGGGCTATCTCATCATTGTTAATCTTGAACATAAAATTCATCATCTTGATTTAAATGATTTTGGTCTTCTAACTGTTCGTGTTTGCGTTAAATTTCAACTTATACTATTAAATCATTCAATCATTAAATGCTCACATCAGTTGCTATCCTCGGCGCCGGACTCTCCGGTTTACTCATAGCCAAACGTCTTAAAGAACATGGATTTTCTATATCTGTTTTGGAAGCTCGTAATCGTTTAGGCGGACGCATTTACACTAAACTCGCAGCTAAAGAAACTCCTGTTGAATTAGGTGCTACCTGGTTTGGAAATCAACATCAACATGTGATCAATTTGCTTAAGGAGCTGAATATTGAATATTTCGAACAATTTATGACCGGCACAGCGCTGTTTGAAGCCTTTTCCATGGCGCCACCCCAACAGTTTGAAATGCCTCAAGATTCACCGAGTTACCGAATTAAAGGTGGAACTTCGGCTTTGATTAACGCATTGACCTCTTCACTGAACGAAAATGAAATTTATCTAAACGCTCCGGTTCAATCGCTAGATTTTTCGATGGAAACGTGCCGTATAGGTACTCAATCACACATTTTCGAGGCTGATATCGTAATTTCCACCTTGCCACCTGCTCTTTTTGTGAACAGCGTTTGTGTAGTTCCAGGATTACCTCAAGAATTAAAACGAATTGCAGAACAAACACATACGTGGATGCAGGATTCTACCAAAGTTGCGGTGATTTATGAGCGTCCATTTTGGCGGCAACGTGGTATTTCCGGAACCGTTTTTTCGCAAGTGGGTCCGTTCACCGAACTCTACGACCAATGTAACTTCGAGGTAAACCGATATGCTTTATGTGGATTTATGGGTGGCGGTTATGCGAATTTATCCAAAGAAAAACTGATTCCCAAAATAGAAGAGCAACTCATAAAATTATTTGGTGATGAAGCGGCTAGTTATACTTCGATTGAACTTGGCGCTTGGGCACAGGAAGCTTTTACGAAACATCCGAATCAAAATCAGTATGAGGTATATGCCCATCAACATAATGGTCACCCTGTTTTTCAACAACCGATGATGAACAAGCGCTTATTTTTTGGCGGAACCGAAACTGCGTCGGTGCATCCCGGTTACATGGAAGGCGCTGTAATTGCAGCGGAACGTGTGGTGACACAGATTTTAAGTAGGTAAATACAAACTCATAAAGCTACGTATCAATCTTTTTTCTGTTAGGATTTCCATTTTAAACAAATGTTGGTTTTGGTTAGGATTTGTCCACATAAAACGATTAAAGTTCTACATAAATGATTGTTTACTATATGCTCGCCTAGTATTTCAATAGATATTTTTTATCACTGGTGTCCGGAAACCGCAATTAAAAAAGAAGGCAAGCCTTGAATAAAGAC
>CAZIQX010000315.1:0-1417 GCA_964541325.1 uncultured Chitinophagales bacterium
AAATCACTCTAAACCTTTAAACCTCTACAACTTTATAACTTTTGCTAACACCTAATACCTTACACCTTAAACCTTTTTCAAAAAAAAACATATACCTTCCCAAAATCAGAAATCAACGATTATAGATCCCAAATTCTTCATGTCTGAACCCAATTTACTCTCTCACGCAGGTGAAAAAACCAAGCAATTAGGCTCCTCATTAGGAAAACTCGTTTCCAATCATGTAAAACAGTCGCTCCCTGAACCGGTTCAGCAAAAACACACACATACACCGCCCCCTCCTGCTAAAGGTCACTCAACGTTTATACTTGGACTCAAACTCCTACCCGGTTTATTAACGCTTGTATTTATTGGTGCTCGTTTTTGGGATTTTGATGGTATCACGATACCTATTCCAGGAAATGTGCTTGCTCTTGATGGACTCCTAACCATGATAAGCGTAAGCGGCTTAATTGGTTATCTCACGAATTGGTTGGCGATTACCATGTTGTTTAAACCAAAGTACAAGCGTCCTATTTTAGGACAAGGACTTATCCCCTCACAAAAAAACAGGATTGCTTATCGTTTGGCACAAGCTGTTTCAACCGACTTAATCAACCCTGAAATCATTAAACAAAAACTCATCGATTCGGATTTAATAGGCACCTACCGTCGAAAAGGACTCGACCTGATACATAACGTGTTACAAAGTGAGACATTTCGGGATGAGTTAAAGGGAATCATCACGGAATACGTTCGTTCTTTAGTGGAAAATCCGGAAGTTCGTGCTGAAATTGCCAAAGAAGTAATCACAAAAATTGAAGACAGCCTCGATAACAATTCCATGGAAAAAATGGCTCTAAAAGCCTATATGATGATGCGAGGCGAGCATGCCCAACGTATGGTTGAAAATGCTATCGAACGGTTACCACAACAGTTAGAGTCCACCTTAAACAAACTCGATGACTCACTGGATAAACTCCCCCCACTTATCGAAGAAAAATCCGAACAAATTGAGGAATACGTTAGCAAAACATTATTTTCGATCTTACAACAATTTGATGTCCACCAATTGGTAGAAGAAAATGTGCAACGCTTCGACGAAGACAGACTCTCAAATCTTATTAAAGGCACAACCAACGAACAATTCCAATACATTCAATACCTCGGAGCCTTACTAGGTATGATTGGCGGCTTCGTGATTTGGCAACCTGTGTGGGCAACTATTGTAATTGTAGCAATTATTGGATTGATTTGGGGATCGGATAAAGTGTTAACGGAATGAAATTAATTGGCTTTTTTTTACTACACTCCAATATTTACTCAAATTTTCGGCTGACGTGGCTGAGGATCAGCACTATTGGGTCGGCACTGAGAATGCGTTTCTCACCGTTTCGGGCATTAGCTGGGATGAACCTTCGGACTGGCAGTCGAGTTC
>CAZIQX010000315.1:1427-1841 GCA_964541325.1 uncultured Chitinophagales bacterium
TTTTACTATCTTTCGCAACACACTTGACATATTAAAATGTTTTTTTTAATTCAGGTAACCTTTAACTAGAACACATGTTTTATGATGCTTAAACTGATATCACTCTCGCTTATATATTTGTTAATCGGATCTTCTGAAAGAGTATCTGAATCAACAAACAGTATGGAGAATTGTAGTATAGCTGTCAATAATTTTACGCAATGTGACCCACCTTATTCACGATTTTGTGGATATGCATATGTTGAATCTCAAACACCTGGGGAATGTGACACTCGTATTTATTATAGAGGTAAACCCTTATTAATAGTAGAATGAAAAGCAAATATGAGGTTATTATTAGTTATGGGACTCTTTTTATTGAGTCCCACACTTTATGGTCAAAACTTAAAATTAAAATCAATAAAAAAAATTGAT
>CAZIQX010000316.1:0-1743 GCA_964541325.1 uncultured Chitinophagales bacterium
AAATCGGATTTCGCTTTGCAGTACCTTTGGTATCGCTTCGCGGTTCTCAGCTTCGCTTCGAATCGGGTATCGCTTCGCGGTACCTTCGCTACGCTCGGTATCGGATTAGAATAGGGTTGTTTTCAAGAGTTAATTACAAACATTAAAAACTACGTGATTATTATTTTTCGTTTCAAGAATGGTCACTTTTCTAAGATTGATCATTTTCTCATCAATTCAATAGTTCATGGTTTTGTTGAAATACGAATTACGCTTTTCCTGCTAATGCCAAACCTTTTACAAAAGCTTTTAATCCGGCTTCAATGGTATCTGTTGAGACCGATTTCACTAAAAACTGTTTTTCATTATGTTGTAAACGTAAGGTAACTACCACGAGGGAACTTGCAGCCGGACTCAATACTTCCACGTTATGATCAACCACTTCAACGGGTAAGAAGGCGTCCGTTACCGATTTTACAGCAGAAATTACGGCATGTAAAGGTCCAACTCCCTTAGCTTTTGCATCTACATGTTCATCGTTGATGCCAAGACTAACCGTAGCTTTTACCAATCCGTTTTTCCGCATTCTAACGTCATAATCCAACACCTGAATTACCTGATCGGCTTCGGGTTCTTCATCAAAAACCATGGATTGTAATACTTCGAGTTCTTTCTCCGTAAGTAATTTCCCTCGCTTATTGAATTTATCCACATAATCATTAAAAATTTTGGCTTGCTCCGGTTCGAGTTTCAAATTACCGAAGGGGCTGCCTTGCCATTTTCCCCAAGCGCTTGCCTGAATATCTAAATAGCCGGAATTAATGAATTTGTGAATGGATTTTAAGTCGTTCGCGATTACCGGTGATGGTAAACTGTGGCGTACCACAACGCCTGTATCTTTCAACCCAATTCCGGTTAATACAAATAAGCACTTTCCATCTCCGAACTCAGCACGATACTTTTTGAATGCCGCTAAACTTAAGGCGCAGGCCGGTTCTGTAAAGATGCCTTCCTGTTGTGCCATCTCGGTTAATGATTCCAAGATTTCTTCTTCAGTTACGGTAAATGCTAAGCCATTACTTTCTTCTATACCGCGCAAAACTTTATAGAAATCTACCGGATCAGCGGCAGCAACGGCACCGGCAATGGTTTGCACTCGAGTTTCAATAACTTTTTCTTTTTTGAAAATTCCTTTTACAACCGGTGAACTTCCCTCCGGTTGAACAGCAATCATTCTAGGTAGTTTTTGGATGAGTCCTTGTGCAAATGCTTCTTTATAGCCTTTCCAAATCGCTCCGAAATTGGTTCCACACCCAACAGGAACAAACACAAAGTCAATATCTGCGCCGCCTTGCTCGATAACTTCGTAGCTCATGGATTTTTGCCCCTCTTCACGAAATACATAATCTCCGGCTAAATAATAATTCCCTGATTCAGCAAATTTGCGACACAAAGCCTCACAGGTTGAATAATCCCCTTTTACTTTAATCACTTTGGCATTATACACCATTGCTTGTGCCAATTTCCCTTCTGTAGTGTATTCAGGCACAAAAACATAACATTTAATTCCAAAATAACTGGCGTATGCAGCAACCGAAGCTGCCATATTTCCAGTTGATGCTAAACAAATAGCATCGGCACCAAGTTCTACAGCTTTTAACACTTCGATGTAAGAGTCGCGATACTTAAAGCAACGTGAAGGAATTTCATACTCGCATTTTGCCCACAAATTGACCTCATACTTATGAGAAAGTTTATCTACAA
>CAZIQX010000317.1:0-1323 GCA_964541325.1 uncultured Chitinophagales bacterium
TCTTTCTACTTATACCGAAGATACCGCGCAGCGCTTACTGATACCTCTACACCTCAAAATCTTTATAACTTCTGCTAATACCTAAAACCTTACGACTTAAACCTTTTTAGAAATACACCTAACACCTTTTAACTATTCACCTTATCACAAAAAAAGGGGTGCGTCCTTCTACAGATCACAACCCCGCTATCTTGATTACCCCGTTTAAGGTTATTTGATTAATGTCATTTTTTTCACAGCAATTACTTCATTATCAATACTTAATCGATACAAATACAAACCACTCGCAAGGTTTATGCCATTAAATCGTGTTGTGTGATAACCAGCCTGCAATGATTGATTAACAAGGATTGTAACTCTTCGCCCTAACACATCAAACACTTCTAAGCGAACATGAGAGGGTTTAGTGACGGCAAAACGCAACACGGTTGTCGGGTTAAATGGATTCGGATAATTTTCAAATAAATGTGGTGATTCAGGAAGAACGTGTTTTTCGATTTGCTCACGTGTTCCAATAAAGGTTTTAAAACGTCGATCTTTGGAAACATCCCCAAAAAAGACAGAATCGCCGGGTTCTAAAACTCGATAAGTAGCTTCATTCACCAAAGCTAACACGTGAAGCTCGTTTGATTCATCCCCCATCCAATGAATTGATTGATTTCCTGCAGGAATCACCAAAACTCTAAAAGACTTTGCAAAATCTTGTTCATTAAATAAAATGGGCTGAACATCTTTGGTCAAGGCTAATTTATCCACCACAAAATAAGGAGAGGGTATTTTAGCATCCGGAGTTTGAGGTAAAAGTGGTTCGTCGTAAAGATCGTATCCTTGTTTAGCTGATGAACGATTTTCCATCGCGAGCACATATTCACCGATAACTAGTTCCGTTGTAAGTTGAATTTCATCCTCTACAAGTGATTGCTGTGCAGGAACTTTTCCAACATCGGCTACTACTTCATCAAGGTTGATGGTAACAAACGAGCCATTTGCTGAAAATGCCGCATAACCGCCCCAAGGTTTCAACTTTTCCGAGGTTTGAACCGGTGTCCATGATTGAGAATTGGCCGAAAACTTCCACAATTTTAAATCAGCATTTGAGCTTGTCCAGGAGGCTTCTGTTTCAAAAGGGTTAGAGATAAACTTCCAATTGTTAACCTGAATCTGATAACTTCTTCCCCGAATTCGATTTCCTGCACCGGTTTGTAAGGTAAAAGCTTGGTCAAGACCCATGGTTTTGAACCACAAGGCATTTCCAGCACTAAATAAGGGCCCGACTTCCGTACTTACATCAAAATACTCTCCATTTGAGTTTAAATTATACAC
>CAZIQX010000317.1:1333-1689 GCA_964541325.1 uncultured Chitinophagales bacterium
TCATACACTCGAAAATCATTTCCAGGAATAATTCCCTCAAATAAGGTTGCCGGTGTGGTATTTACACCTGTTCCAGGGATTGAAAGCAGCGTCCAGTTTTTTACGGTGATTCCATTTGGATAAGCAGAAACACTAGTATTAGAGCTTTGAGCAGCAAAACTTTCTGTTTTTACATTCACATTAATTGCTAAAGGCGACGATTGCGTATCCGCATCGCGTGCAATTACGCTGATAGCCGTTTCTCCTTCACCAAATGCGGTAATAGTTAATGTATTTTGACCAGTATTAACCGAAACATTAGCGATAGATGGGTTTCCGGAAGTAGCTGTATAAGACAGACTTTCACCGTTTTCATC
>CAZIQX010000318.1:0-1629 GCA_964541325.1 uncultured Chitinophagales bacterium
AAACACTGATGTCATCACCACCAATCATTCCCCATGAAAGTGATTCTGAAGGAGTGATATGAATTTTACGGTACGATTCCTGAGTTCCATCACGTCGGCATAAGTACGATATATTGTATAAATGATCGTCTTCATCGTCTTTAAAAGGCAATGACCCTGTAATGATATTGATATTGTATGAAACCGCTAATTCCGCAAATTTATCGCGAATGGCAGGCGTAAATTCTGATAAATGTCTAACGGCTACTTCTTCGGGTAAATGGTTGTACTCAGCCATAAGTGGTGTAGCAAAAAACTCTGGAAAAAGCACAAAATCGGCTTTGTATCCTGAAACAGCATCCACAAAAAACTCAGCTTGATTCATTAAATCTTCCAAGGAATCATACAATCGCATTTGCCACTGAACCAATCCTAAACGAACAACTGATTTTCGTTGATTAAACAATTTTTCTTCATCTACTTCATAGAAAATATTGTTCCACTCAATTAAGGTTGCATATTGTTTAGACTGTGTATCAAATGTCAAGTAGTTTTTAAGTACTTTTTTTACGTGAAATCCATTCGATAACTGAAAGGTCAAAATCGGGTCGTAGAGCTCCTTGTTTTGAACTTTTTCAATGTATTGTTTGGGTGTTAATTCGTTCACATATTTTCCGAAATAAGGAATGCGTCCACCTGCTACAATGGCTCTTAGATTTAGCGTTTCGCACAATTCTTTTCGGGCATCATACAAGCGTCGAGCCAGGCGCATGTTTCGGTATTCCGGATGCACAAATACATCAATTCCATACAAAACATCGCCGTCAGGGTCGTGAGTATTAAAGGTTCCGGCACCGGTAATTTGACGATAGGTGTGATTATCGCCAAATTTTTCGTAATCAATAATCAGGGCCATAGCTGCTGCTACCAATTTGCCATTAACCGTAACACAAAGCTGACCCTCAGGAAAAATTTTTAAAATGGTTTCGACTTGTTCACGTGTCCAGGGTTGACCTCCAATTTTTGAGTAAGCTAGACTCATGGCTTCGGCGAAGTCGTTGTAATCGGCAATAGTGAAATTACGAACTTCAATTTTGGTTTCTACGCTGGAAAATTCACTGGACATAACTGTAATTTTGAATTGATGTTGATTAAGTAGATTCCCGTTTTTAGAAGATAAGCACGTTGAAAACAGGTTATAGCTAAACGAAAAAAGGTTGATGAAAATAAAATCATGAATGTTGAAATATAAGGGTTTTCATCATTTTTTGAAAATCAGATAAACAGCTCCAACCATCAAAAGAAAAGCTCCCAGATGATTCCATCGCAGGGTTTCTGTTTTAAAAAAGAAAACTGCTATCAAGGTAAAAACCGTTAGGGAAATGACTTCTTGCAAAATCCTAAGTTGAAACAAATTAAATGGTCCGTTATTACCAACATATCCCATTTTATTGGCCGGAACTTGAAAAACATACTCAAACAAAGCAACGCCCCATGAAATAAGAATAATTGCCCAAATGCCTAAGTTTCTTGTGAACTCAAACTCTTTAAATTTTAGATGTCCATACCAAGCTAACACCATGAATACGTTGGATATAGCTAAAAATAATATGGTTAAAAAACCTTTCATATACAGCTGAATTTGTGCAG
>CAZIQX010000319.1:0-1578 GCA_964541325.1 uncultured Chitinophagales bacterium
GTTTCATTGTTTTCTAAGCGCTGAAGAGTTTTTACAATGGTATGAAAAGCTTTCCAGTTTCGAGCTGCTTTTCCTGAGCCTCCATACACGATTAACTGTTCGGGATGTTCAGCTACTTGTGGGTCTAAATTATTGAGCAGCATGCGTAAAGCTGCTTCCTGATGCCAACCTTTTGTGTGCAATGTTGTACCGTGAGGTGCACGGATTCCCACTTTAGGGTCTAATTGTAACATGATAAATCCTCTTATTTTTCGAGGACAAAGATAGACAGATTCACGAAATTGGAAGCGCTTTTTTAAAAGAATCGAATACCAGTAAAATCAAAACTTATTTTGATGAAATAAAACATCAAAGTATCATCTTGCCAAAAAAACAAAACAAACAACCTTTACAAGTATGCAAAATTTTTTAGGGATTTTAGTAACGGTGATCGTATTTGGGTGCAATTTGCCTCAAAATCAACCAGAAAACCCGTTTTCGGGTCCAAATCCTTGGTCTGAAATTCGAAAAGAACGGGTTTCGAAGTTGTTACCTGAAGCTATGAAACATGCTGAAGTTGACGCTTGGCTTGTATTGTGCCGCGAAAATAATAATGATCCACTTGCTCATCACATTGGGGGAGAAAACGCAAGTTCTCCTGCTGCATTCGTGTTTATTAACCGTAAATCGGGATTTGAGTCTTGGGCATTTTCGCCCATTGGTGAAGCCCCTGCTTTAAAAGATGTGAATTTGCATGATACAGTTGTTGTTGTTCCTCGAGGTGAATCTTCCTTAAAAAGGGCTGCTGATTTTTTGATATCTGAAAAGCCAACAGCAATAGCGATTAACATGAGTATTGAAAACGAACTAGCCGATGGACTTTCGCATACACAATATGAAGCGATAAAAAAGGAACTTGGCGTATTGTCAAATCACTTGGTTTCATCAACGGAACTCGTATATCAATGGCTGTCTATCAAAACAGAAAAAGAAGTTGAGATTATGGCAAAAGCTGCTGAACTCACAGCACAATGGGAAGTGGAGGCCTACCAATCTATCATTCCCGGAAAAACAACCGATGCTGATGTGGCTCGTTTTTTAAAAGAAAAAATGGCTGAAATTGGTGTTACAGATGCTTGGGCGCCAGATCAAAATCCTAATGTAAATTCCGGAATTGACAGGGGACATTCCCATGCTACAGATAAAGTGATTATGCCGGGCGATGTTATTCAAACGGATTTCGGAATTAAAGTATATGGCATGTGGGTTACGGATATTCAACGATTTGCATACGTGATGAAGCCGGGTGAAACACAAGCTCCTGATGACATTCAACGGTATTGGAATGTGGCTAAAACGGGTAATAGAAAAGTTCTCGAAGCTATGAAACCGGGAATTGCCGGAGTTGAGGTTGACCGCGTACAACGTGTATGGATGAAAGAAAATGGTTCGTTACCGGTAATGTGGAGCACGGGTCATCCGGTAGGATATGTAGCCCACGATATTGGTCCAGGTTTGGGAGGAGCGCAAGAAGGAAGAACACCATCAGAACACCAAAAAAGAAAACTTCAAAAAAACATGGTGTTTGCCTACGATGGA
>CAZIQX010000320.1:0-1571 GCA_964541325.1 uncultured Chitinophagales bacterium
GCAGAAATGGGAAAATGTTAGCCTCGTCTTCCATCATTTTAGCTGAACATGACACATTAAACCTTTCAGCTGAATTACCGGCATACAATCAAACCCTAAAAATTTCATCCTATGAATATGATGCTCAGGATACTTTTGGGCGGGTTCGAAGAAATTTTAGCCGTGTGGCTTTATTCGTAAACTCCGGGAAACTTTCTAATGATACGTTACCGGCTGTTTTAGGCAATTGGTCGGCATTATTTTGGTCGGTTCATGAAAAATATCCCGGTACTATTGCAGCTGACCAAGCCATCGTTGAAAGCATGAAATTATTAGCGGAGTGGAACGACTCCTTGCTTATTACACGGTACGAATCCATTGACCCACAATCGAATATGCGAATTGCACTTGGACGTGCAGCCGGTGAAGCCAAAGCACGCATGGATGGCTTAAGTGCAGCGATAGTTTATCTGGATGGCATACGTCAAAAAGCACCAAGCCAAGCACAAGCCCTTCAAATTATTCGCAATCAGGTTGAATTATTAGCCGATTCCAACAAACACGAAGAAGCCTATTTTAAAATTCAAGAACATAAGCGTCTATTTGAAACCGTAAAAGGCGCCGCATCGTGGGCCACTTATTTTTCACGCGAAACCAAACGTTTGGCTCCCGGAAATCCTGTTCCGGCATTCTCATTGGCAACATCTAAAGACAGTATTTCCAACCAATCTTTAATTGGCTCTTTTTATGTTCTGGAAATTGCTGGTTTAGCGGATCAAAATTATCAGGCTCAAATCGGTGATATTAATGCCGTGTATCAGCTGTATAAAAATTATGGCTTAAAATGGGTAACCGTTCCATTAGATCCACAAGTAACAATAGATGCATTTCTTACGGAACGTAAACCTGAATGGCTATTCACAAAAGCGCATGATTTTCAGAAATATCCATTGATAGATTCCTTAAATGTGATTGAAGTACCTACTCGCTTTTTAGTGGATAAAAATGGGATGATTGTGCGTAAATATGCTCCCAATCAGTTTGATCGATTAATCAACGATTATTTAAAAGAAATTCAAAAGGGTGATGAACCCAATTCATAACATCAAAATAAAATCATACAACCATGAGAACCTATTTTATTGCCGGAAACTGGAAAATGAATCTTGGGCCAAAAGCCGGTTCTGAACTTGCTAAAGCCATAAAATCTCACAATACTGCTACTAAAGTGGAAATTGTGGTATGTCCACCAATGTTAACCGTTCCTACTGTTGCCGCTGAACTTGCGGGTTCAGGAATTGGTGTGGGCACACAAAACATGTACACCGAAACCTCGGGCGCTTTTACCGGAGAAATCAGTGCTGAAATGATTCTTGAAACGGGTGCAGCTTATGTGATTTTGGGTCACTCTGAACGTCGTGAGTATTTCGGTGAAACCGATGCATTCATCAACAAAAAAACAAAAAAAGCATTATTGGCAGGTTTAACCCCAATTCCATGCGTAGGTGAAGTATAGGCTCAACGGAAAGAAGGCAAACACATAGAAGTGGTTAGCAATCAGGTTACAGCAGGGATAGAAGGCATCAGCAAAG
>CAZIQX010000321.1:0-1558 GCA_964541325.1 uncultured Chitinophagales bacterium
GTTGCATCAAGCTTGGGAATGGTCGCCCGATTCTCGTTATATCGCGTACTGGCAGGAAGATGAAAACGGCGTTCCAGAGTTTCAAATGACGGATTATGAGGGCCAACACGCCAACTACACGAAAATACGTTACCCCAAAGTAGGCGATGTTAATCCAACAGTTCGTATCGGTGTAGTTTCAGTGGCAGATAAATCTCAACAATGGCTCGATGTGAAAGAAACCGGTGAACATTACATTCCTCGCATCAATTGGACAGGCCAAGATCATTTCCTTTCTGTGATGGTACTCAATCGCAAACAGAATCACCTGAAATTGCATTTTTTTGATGTGCGTTCCGGTGAAGGTAAGCTGGTAATGGAAGAGCAATCGAATACCTGGATTGATGTGTTTGATTTTTTTGCAGGTATTAATCACCTCTTGTTTTTTCCACAAGGTGGTAAGGAATTTTTCTGGATTTCCGATCGTGATGGATACAGCCACTTATATCGTTATGATTACACAGGCAAGTTATTAAATCAGGTTACGAAAGGAACCTGGGAAGTGACCTATGTGCATGGCTTTGATACCAAGAAAAAACGTATTTATTTCTCATCAACGGAAGTTTCCCCACTGGAGCGACACTTATTTGTGGTGAATTATGATGGCAAGAAAAAAGAGCAATTGACGAAAGTAGCCGGTCGTCACTCCATTAACGCATCCCCCAATGGCAAATACTTTTTAGATAGTTACTCTAACGTAACTCAACCTTTAACGGTTGAGTTGTGGGATGCTGCCAAGAAAAAAGTGCTTAAAACTCTTGCCGATAACAAGGAAAGCTTTGAAAAAGTAAAGGCAGAAATTCAATTGCGTGAATTGTTCTCGTTCACCACTTCGGATGGACAAATACTCGATGGATACTACATTAAACCTCATGATTTTGACTCTACTAAAGCCTATCCGTTGGTTTTAGATATTTATGGAGGTCCGGGCGCCCAAAGTGTATATAACGAGTTTGGCGTTTCAGCTTGGCAACAACATCTACTCAAGCAAGGATTTGTGATTGCTTCCGTAAACAATCGCGGTTCAGGTGGCTACGGTTCAGCCTTTGAAAAAGTGGTGTATCGTCAGTTAGGCCATAAAGAAGCCTTCGACTTTGCTGAAACGGCGAAGTATTTAGGGTCTTTTTCCTGGGTTGATGAAAACAATATGGCTATTCGTGGTCACAGTTATGGTGGTTATATGAGTTCATTCACGATGGCAAACCAACCGGGCGTGTTTAAGGCTGCTATCATTGCAGCACCTGTAACCGATTGGCGCTTATACGATTCCATTTATACGGAGCGCTACATGGATATTTTGAGTGATAATCAAGAAGGATATCGCAACTCAGCCGTAATGACCAATGCTAAACAGGTTTCCGGTAAACTAATGATTGCACATTCTACGATGGATGAAAATGTTCATGTTCAAAATACGTTTCAGTTGTTAACAGCGCTTACATCAGCGGGAAAAGATGCCGAAGTACGCATCTACCCTCCCGGCGCACATGGTGTTGCCTATAACGGCGCAAGTTATCAG
>CAZIQX010000322.1:0-1553 GCA_964541325.1 uncultured Chitinophagales bacterium
TTAAAATCAGCGGGTTTTCAATCAAAATAGGTAATGGTTTGTAAAGATTGATGATAATGACTTAAGGTATTTCACGACTTGCATGAGTGATGCGTAGGGCTTGGCCACGCGAAGCGGGGCGGGAACGAATGTGGACCCCGAAGCAGCACGACCCCGAGCGAAGCGAGGGGGCATGCCCTATTTTTCCAAAAAAATGGAATTGTTGAAAATGTGTTCATAATCCAATTCTGGGGCTTTGTAACTTTGCCCTGATTATCTGCTAACCTAAATTGAACACCCCGTGGCTTTAAAACCTTTGGCAGCGTTGCCCCAACACGATTTAACCATAAAACGCGCTTTACTCTCCGTATCTGATAAGACCGGAATTGTTGAATTAGCACAGGCTTTACATACTGCCGGTGTAGAATTGATTTCAACCGGTGGAACTGCAAAAAGTATTAAAGATGCAGGTATTCCTGTGAGGGATGTTTCTGAAATTACCGGGTTCCCGGAGTGTTTGGATGGACGCGTTAAAACCTTGCATCCTATGGTTCATGGTGGGATTTTGGCGAGAACTTCGCATCAACCTGATTTAGATGAACTGGCAAAATTGGGAATCTCGCCAATTGAATTAGTTGTTGTGAACTTATATCCGTTCAAGCAAACCATAGATAAACCGGATACGACATTAGCTACTGCTGTTGAGTTTATTGATATTGGCGGTCCAACTATGGTTCGCGCATCTGCCAAGAATTTTGCTCATGTTTGCATTCTAACAAATCCTGCGCAATACAGCGATTTCGTAGCTGAGTTAAAAGAAAAGCACTCCATTTCGTATGAAACACGCCTTGAGTTAGGGCGGGCAGCATTTAATCATACAGCGGCGTATGACGCTGACATCGCCAATTATTTGAATGGGTTAAAAAGCGGTGAAGAAACCCCCGATGCGATTTATGTGCATGGTGATAAAGCACATGATTTACGTTATGGTGAGAACCCACATCAAAAAGCTGGTATTTATGGAAATCCTGAAAATTATATGGATTGTTTTCATGGTAAAGCGTTGAGTTACAATAATTATTTGGATGTAGATGCCGCCTTTCGATTAATTGCCGATTTTGAAGATGCAGAACCAACCGTTGCCATTTTTAAACACACTGTTCCTTGTGGTGTGGGTACGGGTTCTGATTTGATAACCGCATGGAATAGAGCTTTTGCTGCCGATAAAGTATCACCGTTTGGGGGAATCGTGATTTGTAATCGTGTGCTCGATAGGGAAACCGCCCAAGCCATGGATGCTATTTTTACTGAAATTATTATTGCTCCCGGCTTTTCAGATGATGCATTAGCGTTACTTCAGAAAAAAGCAAACCGCCGTTTAATTAGACAGTTACGTAGCTTAAAAGATGATAAAACAGTTCAGGTTAAATCTATTTTGGGCGGTTATTTGTATCAACAAGCTGATGCCATTTCTGTGAAACTAGATGATTTGCAAGTAGTTACAACGCGTAAACCAACTGAAAAAGAATTGGCAGATTTACTTTTTTCCTGGAAAGTATGTAAACATGTGAAAT
>CAZIQX010000323.1:0-590 GCA_964541325.1 uncultured Chitinophagales bacterium
AAATCCATCAATTTCAGCCACTTTTTTTTGTAAGGAGTGAACGGCACCTGATAGAAGTAATTGATGATTTTCAGGATTGTAATGAGCAAATGTTCGTATTGAATCCACCAAAACCTGATTTAATAAAAGAGAATCGAGCTGAATCGAAGATTGAATTATCGGCGAATTGATAGTGCCGTCTAAGCGGAAATCTGCAACAAGTTTGCGCTGAATACTTCCTAAATCAAGAGAATCATAAATGGACTGAAATAGTGACAAATCTGATAATTGAAGATGTAGATGTGTTTGAATCGCTCGCTCATAAAATGAATCTTCATGTTTGGATGGATTTCCGGGTTTAAAAGGAAGCGTCGCCAATAGTTCCACTAAGTTTTGATTCTCTTGTTGAAGGAAAAGCTCCGTTTGCAGAGTTTCCTTTGCTAAGCTTGAGCGGACAAATAAGGTATCAAATACCAACTTCTGATAGCGAAGTGGACTCACCGTTAGTTCACTGTTAAACGCAATGGAATCGTGTTTTTGGGTGAAATCGAAAAATCCTGAACTCAGAATTTCAGCATCTAGGGGTTCAAAAACAGTGGCGTAAGCAGCAG
>CAZIQX010000323.1:600-1503 GCA_964541325.1 uncultured Chitinophagales bacterium
TAGTTCTAACGTGGCATTCAACGAAGAATCCGTTTGTAAGGCAGAAAGACGTAAAAAGGCATCTCCTGAAGTTATTTGAAGAGAATCCATTGAAAAAGTTGACGGGTAGAAATACCATTCTGTTGGTTTTTCCAGTTTAAACGTGCGTCGCACACTCTGAAAATCAAACTCATCAATCAGACCATTAACTTGAATAGCTTGATTTTCAACAAACTGAGCAACAATCCTGCTGCCAATTTTTGCCGCACGTTTTTGTTCAAGTGCAAGATGAATATCAACTCGTGAGTCAAGTATTTCTTGAGTTACGATACCGCTTGAGCTCACCTGGAAATCACGGAATTGAAGATTCCCAAATTGTGGACTTCGAACAGTAACAGAGCTTGCATAATACACCGAATCGCGTAATTGCATATCTAAATGGCCATTAACGGCATCAAGCTGAAGCGAATCTAACACAATCGAATCCAATTCGAGGGTGCTATTTAGGGTAAGGTATTCTTTGGTTGGCCGTAATTTTCCAATGAGTTCTCCACGAGCTTGCAAGTCCTTTAAGCCCAAAATAGGAGCAAATTTTTCTACATTTTTGAGAACCAAGTGTAGGTCAAGGTAATTTTCTGTACTTAAAAAGTCGGTGATAGAGCCTTTGCCTTTGATTTTGGCATCCGCAAAATCGCCATTCAAGGTAAATTTTTGTGCCTCAAGTAAACCGTTTTCGAGTACTAAATCACCACGCAGGGAATCTAATCGACTTCCTAAAATTCGAGATGAATCCACTCGAAATGAAGCCTGCGCCATCATTGTGGCTGGATTTAGACCAATTCCGCGTCCATTCATTTGAAAGCGAAGATCTGTTTTAATCGTTTTAAGTGGATGTAAATCCGCAAAATTAAATTTCGATGATGC